>JANNOC010000137.1:0-10779 GCA_031398865.1 Gemmatimonadota bacterium
GGCGAATCGTCAGCAGAGACCCGGTGGGAGTTCCGCGCTCGCGCGGCGTTCGCACTGTCGAAGGCACTGTCAGTTCCCCCCAGCAGACTTGCCGATGCGTCCGCTCGTCGCAGCCGTCGCACTTGTTGTCGTCGGTCTTCGCGCCATTCCGGCGGCGGCGCAGGCGACGCATGTGCTGGACGAGAGTGCCTCGAGCGTCGCGTTTCGCGGATCCCTCGCCACCCAGGAAATCGCGGGCTACAGCGCCCAGGTGCGTGGTGTGCTGCGCATCGACCGCGCGTCGCTGCGGTCCATTCGCGGTGCCGTGAGTATTCCGATCGCGTCGCTGCGCACGACTCCCCACTTTGCCTCACGACAGGTCAGCGCGCTGCTCGGCGCTCCCGATTATCCCGAGATCGTGTTCTCACTCGACTCCGCCGTCATCGAGCGCGGACGCTGGATGTATCACGGCCAGCTCAGCATGCACGGCTGCAAGCGCACGGTGCGCTTTGTGGGTCAGGCGGTAACCGGTGACACCAGCATGGTGGCCGAAGGTCGCGCCAACGTGGACGTGCGCCACTGGGGGATCGTCCCGCCGCGATGGCTCAGGGGCGCGATTCGCATGAACCCCATGATCGCCCTCAGCTTCCGCGCGACGTTTCGCC
Source organism: Gemmatimonadota bacterium (assembly GCA_031398865.1). GTDB lineage: Bacteria > Gemmatimonadota > Gemmatimonadetes > Gemmatimonadales > Gemmatimonadaceae > JANNOC01. Next base: position 645 of record JANNOC010000137.1, read on the forward strand.
CCGTGGGGGGGGCGCCCTCGGATCTCGTGCGACTGACAACCGACGACTGAAAACTGAAAACTCGCAGTTCCACGCCCGCCCCACCCTCTCCCCACATGGGCCCTGCAGGGATCGAACCTGCGACCGTCGGATTATGAGTCCGCTGCTCTAACCAGCTGAGCTAAGGGCCCGCGATCCCAAATGTAAACCGTCCCGCCACGACACGCAGCCTGCGCGCCTTGTCACGCGCTACCGCTCCTGTTCCGCGGAGCCTGTCCCGCGCTGCCGCGCGCTACCGCGCCTGCTCCGCGACATGATCGTACGCCTCGATGACCTCGGCGGCGCTCACCGTCGCTGCCCCGAGTTTCCCGACCTCCACGCCCGCCGCCAGATTCGCGACGATGGCAGCTTCCCGCGCCGTCGCCCCGGCGGCGAGCATCAGCGCCAGATACGCCGTGACGGTGTCCCCCGCACCCACGACGTCGTACACTGCGCGCGCCGTCGTGGGAACGCGCAGCATTTCGCCGTCCGCTGAGAGGAGCGCCATCCCGCGTTCGCCGATCGTGAGGAGCAGGTGCTCGACACCCAACCGTCGAAATGTTTCCGGGAGGGCCTCCGGATGCTCGAGATCCACGGCGGCACCGAGCGCCGACTCCAACTCGCGACGGTTCGGTTTGAAAATCGTGGCGCCCCGATACGCGAAGAAGTTGCGATACTTGGGATCCACGACGACCGGAATCCCTCGGCGGCGCGCTGCCTCGATCGCGCTCGCGATCACCGGCGCGACGAGAACTCCCTTGTTGTAGTCCTCCAGCACGAGCGCATCGGCGCGTTCCACCGCGCGCTGGACCGACGCGAGAATGCGCTCGACGTCCGCGCTGCCGACATCGCTGTCCTCTTCTTCGTCGAAGCGAACGATCTGCTGCGACCGCGCGAGCACCCGCGTCTTCGTGGTCGTGGGTCGCGCCACGTCGACGAGCGCGGCGGGATCGGCGCCGAGCATCCCGAGCATGGCGCGCAGCCGTTCGCCCGAGGCATCCGCGCCGACCGTTGCCACGAGCTCGCAGCGCGCCCCGACCGCCGCGACGTTCTGCGCGACATTGGCGGCCCCGCCGAGCGCGAACCGCCGCTCGCGCACCCGCACGACCGGGACCGGGGCCTCCGGCGAGATGCGCTCGACGTCGCCGTGCAGATACACGTCCAGCATGGCGTCCCCGACGATGGCGATGCGATGCCGCGGAGCGTCATCCAGCAGCGACGTGAGGCGTGCACGGGGGATCGAGGTGGGCATGGCTGCGGGAAGGTAGAGGAGCGCGGAACTGTGGTCAACGCGCACGCATGCCTCGCGAGCGAGGGGACAGGCAAGTAAATTCGGCCGTGGGCCTCAGGGCATGGGCCTTGCTTTCTCATGACCGATTCCCACGTCGTCCCACATTTCGCCTTCTCCCCTTGCCAGCGTTTCTCGAACGATTCAACAGCGCCGCCAAGGAGAAGGTTCAGACGCTCCAGGATTTTTCCATCCTGGCATGGAACGCGTTCCGATTCATCTTCGCCCGACCCTTCTATCGCTCGGACGTCATCCAGCAGATGGACGCCATCGGCGTCCAGTCGCTGGGCATCGTCCTGCTCACCGGTTTCTTCACCGGGATGGTGCTGGCGCTGCAGACGTCCGTGCAGCTGCAGACGTTTGGCGCGACGATGTACATCGGCCGGCTCGTCGCGGCGTCCATGATCCGCGAGTTGGGTCCCATCCTGGCGGGCTTGATGGTGGCGGGCCGCGTCGGATCCGGAATAGCGGCGCAGCTCGGCTCGATGCGCGTCACCGAGCAGATTGATGCCCTGAACACGCTCGGGACGGACCCGATCAAGAAGCTGGTCACGCCACGGCTTATCGCGGCGCTGATCATGGTGCCCGTGCTCACCGTCATGTGCGACTTCGTCGGCATCCTCGGCGGCAACGTGATCGCCAAGTTTTATATTGGGCTTCCGACCGAGATGTACTGGCGGACGGTCTGGGAACAGATCGCGGCCGATGGGTTCACGTGGCGCTACATCCCCAACGACTTCGTGCAGGGACTGATCAAGCCGCTCTTCTTCGGCGCGATCATCGCCATCACAGGCTGTTTTTACGGGCTGAACACCACGGGCGGCACCGAGGGAGTCGGACTGGCCACGACCCGTACGGTGGTCACCGCGAGCATCACCATCCTCATCATTGACTACTTTCTCACGCAGATCTTGCTCTCGGTGCTGGTGTAATGATCGACGTGCCGCCTGACGATAAGACCCTCCCGCCTGCGGAAGACTCCGGGAACGAGGAGCAGAGCAACGGCTCGGATGACGCCGGCAAGGGAGCACAGGGCACAGGCTCGGAGCGCCGGGGCGGGAAGCCCACCGAGCGCCGGCAGTCGGCCGGAGGCGCCGTCCGCAAGGCGATCCAAAAGGAGTTAGCGGACGACGCCGACGACGCACCGGAAACCCCGGGCGGAGACGGCGACGCCGACGAAGTCATCGGCCTCGCCAACGTCTCACTCGCCTTCGATCAGCCGATCCTCGAGGACATATCGCTCGCCGCCTATCGCGGGGAAACGGTCGTGGTGGTGGGCGAGTCCGGCACGGGAAAGTCCACAATTCTCAAGCTCATCCTCCGGCTGCTCGTGCCTGACGACGGCCGCGTGTACATCGACGGGGACGACATCACGCAGCTGAGCTTCAACGAAGCGCTCGAAACGCGGCAGAAGATGGGAATGGTGTTTCAGGGGGCCGCGCTCTTTGATTCGATGACGGTGTACGAGAACATCGCGTACCCGTTGCGGGAGCACACGAAGCTCACCGAAGAGGAAATCGAAGCGCGCGTGCGCGAGAAGCTGCAGTTCGTGGATCTCGAGCCCGATCGCGTCATGCAGCAGGTGCCGTCGGAATTGTCCGGAGGCATGAAAAAGCGCGTCGGCATCGCGCGCGGCATGGCGAACAATCCGGAAATCATGCTGTACGACGAGCCAACGTCAGGACTGGACCCGCTGACCACGGGCACGATCACCCGCCTCATCATGAAGCTGCAGCGGGAGCTGGGCGTGACGAGCGTGGTCGTCTCGCACGACATCCGGTCGTCGTTCCGGATGGCGTCGCGCGTGGCGCTGCTGTCGGAGCGGCGCATCGCGTTCTTCGGAACGCCGGAAGAGATGGCGGGCAGCGACAACAAGTACATTCGTGATTTTCTGGGAGGCTTCTGACTTCGTGCCGTGATGCGTGGCGTCTGGCCGCGCGAACTGCCGGAGACTCGAGGAACGTATGAAACGATCCACATTCCTTACGTGGGACCAGCTCAAGGTGGGGACGATGATCCTCGTCGCCCTCCTTGTCATGATCGTCGCCGTCTATCAGCTCGGCCGCGCGGCGAATCTCTTCACCGAACGGTACGAGCTCGTCGCGCTGCTGCAGAACGCCAATGGTCTGCGCGAAGGAGGCAGCGTCACCGTCGCGGGACAACTCGCGGGAACGGTCAAGTCCATTCGCTTCCTGCCTGTGGACGGCGATACGACGCGCAACCTTGCAGTCGTCCTGCAGCTGGACAAGAAGCTCACCGACCAGATCCGCGCCGATTCGCGCGGCAAGGTCCGCACGCTCGGACTCCTCGGCGACAAGATCGTGGACATCTCGCCCGGCACGCCGCGGCACGCGGTGATGGCGGAAGGGGACACCATTATCATGGGCGAATCGCTCGACTACGAGCAGGTCATCGGCCAGGCGTCGGCCGCGGTGGACGACATGGTGCAGCTCACCCACGACCTCCGCGAAATCACCGGCGGTATGGTGCGCGGCGAAGGCACCATGGGGCAACTCATCACCAATCGGTCGCTGTACGACGAGCTCACCAGCACCCTGACGCGCACCAATCAGATGATGGCGCGCATGCAGAACCCCAACGGCACCTTCGGCCGGATGCTGGACGATCCAGCGATGTATCAGAACATGACGAAGATGATCGCCTCGGTGGACTCGCTCGTGGTGCAGATGAGCTCCAGCGAGGGTACGCTCGGCAAGCTGTTGCGGGATGATTCGCTGCACACGAGCCTCGTCGGCATCGCCCAGCGCGGCGACTCGCTCATGAAGATGCTGACGCAGGGCGACGGGTTCGCCAACAAGATGCTCAGCGATCAGAAGCTGTACGATCAGCTCAACAAGGCGGTCACGGACCTCAACGCGATTCTCGAGGATGTCCGTCGCAACCCCGGGAAATACACGAAGGGGATGATCAAGGTATTCTAGGATACCGTCCCGCGTACGTCGTCAATCTCACCGTGCTCGGCGAGCCCATAGGCGCCACGCTGCTGGCCGCGGTGATCCCCGGTATTGGCGAGTGGCCCACCGTGATGACCGTCGCCGGCGGCGCGCTGATTCTCGCGGGCGCGATCAAGGCATCCCGCCCGGCGGCACCCTGATTATCTTCAGCGGGTGACCTGCCTCGAGCTGGACGTCGTCGTTACCCGCGGTCCCCTGATCGAATCGCGCCATAGGATCCACGCCGCGGTGGTCGGTGCCGGGGATGCGCTGCTCGCGAGCGCCGGAGATCCGGCCATGGTGACGCCGTGGCGGTCATGCGCAAAACCATTCCAGATCATGCCCCTCATCGCGTCCGGGGGCTTCGACACCCTCGGCTGGGGTGATGATGAGCTGGCCATTGCCTGCGCGTCGCACGGCGGCGAGCCGGAGCACCTCGCCATCGCGAGTTCCATGCTGGACGATATGGACCTGGAAGAGGGCGACCTCGCGTGCGGCCCGCACGAGCCGCTGTCGTCACGCGGCGCCAAGCTCGTGCGGGAGTCCGGCGAGCGTCCCACGCGCCTGCACAACAACTGCTCGGGCAAGCACGCGGCCATGCTGGCGCGCGCGCACACGGCCGGCTGGGCGACGAATGGATACGAGCGTGCGGAGCACGAAGTCCAGCGCTCCATTCTGCACACGATCGCTTCCTGGACCGGGCTGGACGAATCGGCGATCCAGTGCGGCGTGGATGGCTGTGGCGCCGTCGTCTTTGCGCTTCCGCTCGAGCGCATGGCACGGGCGTACGCCCGGCTCGCGGTGGCGGCCCGACGGGATGACGAAATCCCCGCGCGCGTCGTGCACGCCATGGCGACGCGTCCGTTCCTGATCGGCGGCACCGATCGGTTCGATTCGCTGCTCATGGAGGAAACGGGTGGCCGCGTGATTGCGAAGATCGGCGCGGAAGGTGTGCACTCGGTCGCGATGCTCGACGCCGGGATCGGCTTCGCCGTGAAGGTGGAGGACGGCGCGCGACGGGCACAGTTCCCCGCGGTGCTGCGTCTGCTCCAGCATCTCGGGGGACTGCCCGATACCCTCTCGCCCAGACTACAGCGCGTGCTGGTGGACCACGTGCGCAACACGCGCGGCGAGGTTGTTGGCGAAGTCCGTCCGGTTGCGTGACGCCGCGCCGGAGTGCCGCCGCATGATGCCGGCCGCGGAGCTTGCCGTGCCGACCTTCCACGTCATGTCGGACGCGACGCGCTCGCTCGTGAGACTCTCCGCGGTGATCGCCGTGGGCTCCGAGGCGGAGATCCGCGTCGCGCTGACGCACGCGACGACCAGTGCGCACGTACCCGCCGAATGGATCGAGGAGGCCATTCTGCAATCGTACCTCTTTGCCGGCTTCCCGCGCGCTCTCAATGCCGCGCGCGAGTGGCGCCGGATCTCCGGGCGTCCCGCTCCCCTGGACGATGAGGGGATGCATCACGAGAACGTGGATGCGTGGCGTCGTCGCGGGGAAGCCACCTGTGCGACGGTGTATGGGCCGTTCTATGAGCGCCTGCGTCCGAACATCCGCGCGCTGCATCCGGCGCTGGACGAGTGGATGATCGTGGAGGGGTACGGCAAAGTGCTCTCCCGGCCTGCGCTCGACCTCGCGCGGCGCGAGCTCTGCATCGTCGCGGTCTGCGCCGCGGCGCGGCAGGACCGCCAGTTGCACTCCCATCTGCATGGCGCGCTGCACTCGGGCGCGTCCGCGGCCGACGTGCAGGCGACGCTCGATGCCGTCGCCGACATGGTGGACAGCAGCGTCGCGGAAGGTCACCGCCTGCTCTTCGCTCGCGTCGTCGCGCACGGTAACTAACGCAAGGCATTGTTCTACGACGTTCCCGCTCCCGTTCCCCGCTCCCCGTTCCCTGTTTCTCCCGTGTTCATTGATCGCGTTGTCGTAAAGATTGCCGCGGGTACGGGCGGCTCGGGGTGCACATCGTTCCGTCGCGAACATCGGGTCCCGATGGGCGGCCCGGACGGTGGCGACGGCGGACGCGGCGGTGACATTGTCGTACGCGGTGATTCCAACCTGACGACATTGCTCGACTATACCTACCGGGACTCCTGGACCGCCGGCCGGGGCGAGCACGGCATGGGGAGCAACAAGACAGGACACGCGGGTGACGGCCTCGTGCTCCCGGTCCCCCCGGGCACGGTCCTCAAAGACGCGGACACGGGCGAAGTGCTCGGCGAGATCCTGGCTCACGGGGAGGAGATGCTCGTCGCCAAGGGAGGTCGTGGCGGAAAGGGCAACACGTTTTTCGCCACCGCCACACACCAGTCGCCGCGCGAGTGGCAACCAGGCGAGGAGGGCGTGACGCGCCGGCTGGAGCTCGAGCTGAAGCTCATCGCCGACGTCGGCCTCGTGGGCCAGCCTAACGCGGGAAAGTCCACGCTGCTCTCGGTCATCTCCGCCGCGCGTCCGAAGATCGCGGACTACCCCTTCACGACGCTCGCGCCCAACCTCGGCGTGGTGCAGCTCTCCGACCTGCGCACCTTCGTCGTCGCGGACCTCCCGGGAATCATCGAAGGCGCGCACGAAGGCAAGGGGCTCGGCCTGCAGTTCCTCAGGCACATCGAACGCACGCGACTGATCGCGATGCTCATCCCGATCGACACTCTCGACTGGCAGGCGGAGTACGACCAGCTCCGCAGTGAAATCGCCGCCTACTCCGCGGAGCTGGCGGAGAAACCGCACTGTGTCGTCTTCACCAAGATGGACCTGATGGGCGAAGACTACCTCCCGCCGATCGATGCGCCCGCGTCGTTCGGCGCCTTCGCGGTCAGCGCGGCAGCGCGAAGCGGTCTCGCCGAGCTGCTCGCCGCGTGGTGGAGCGAGCTGCTCGCGCTGAAACGGCAAACTGTCCGGAGCGAGGCCGACGTCGCACTCCCCTGACGCGGACGATCGTATTGCCGCGCTCGCCCTCGCGCTGACGGAGGGGGTCGGGTGAGTTCGCTATCAGGAGCTCCTGGCACGCTTTGGCTCCGCTCGGCGCGCATTCGATGACGCAGTGGACGCGAAACGCCGCCTGGCCGCGCACGGGGAGGCGGCGCAAGCGATGGTCGCGGCGGAGCGCTGCGGAGCGCGCCTGCTCCTGTCCAGCGATGCCGACTTTCCCGTGGCGCTGCGCGACCTCCGCGACATCCCCCCGTTCCTGTTCGTGGTCGGCAACCTCGCTCGCGGCCAGCCGCCGAGCGTCGCGATCGTCGGCACGCGCAACGCGACATCGTACGGTGTGCGCATGACGCGTGAGATCACGGGCGCGCTCGCGCGGGCCGGCGCCTGCGTCGTCAGTGGAATGGCGCGCGGTATCGACGCCACAGCACACCGCGCGGCGCTCGACGCGGGCGGCCGAACGGTCGCGGTGCTCGGAACCGGTGTCGGCGTCGCGTACCCGGCCGGCCATCAGTCGCTGCAGCGAGCCATCGCGCGCGACGGTGTACTGCTCTCGGAATGGACGCCGGATGACGCCGCCACGCCGGGCTCCTTTCCGCGGCGGAATCGCGTGATCGCGGCGCTGGCGCAAGTCACCATCGTCGTGGAAGCCGGTGAGCGCAGTGGGGCACTCATCACGGCGGAGCATGCCATCGAGCTCGGTCGCACCGTGGCCGCAGTTCCCGGTCCAATCGACCAGCCGTCCAGCGCGGGGACCAACGCCCTGCTTCGCGATGGCGCGCAGGTCATCGCCTCGGTCGCCGATGCGCTCGCGCTGTTGGGCCTCACGCCGCCGCTCCAGCGCCCAGTCGCAGCCGCACTCTCGGGCGACGAGCGCGCCGTCTGGGACGCGCTGGCGCGCCACGCACCGGGCCTGGACGAGCTTTCCGCCCGCTCCCGGCTTCCCGCCCAGCGCTGCCTCATCGCCGTCACTGCGCTGGAGCTGGCGGGGACGATCGAGTGCGCCCTGACCGGAGAGATTCGCCGGCGCTTATCTTGAGCGCGTGCGTCCCACGCCTCCTCGCCACGCGTACGTGCATGTGCCTTTTTGCGCGCGCCGCTGCTCGTACTGCGATTTCGCGATCACCGTCCGATCGCGTGTGCCCGTTGACGAATACCTCGAGGCGCTGCGCACGGAGCTCGAGCTGCGATTCCGGGACGCGGGACCCTGGACTCTCGATACCCTGTACTTTGGCGGCGGTACCCCGTCCCGTCTCGGCGGCGACGGGATAGCGCGGGCCATCGACATCCTGCGACGCTGTGCCACGCTCGCCGCCGGTTGTGAGCTGACCATCGAAGCCAACCCCGATGACGTGTCGCCGGCCGCGGCGCGCGCGTGGCGCGACGCCGGCGTCAACCGGCTCTCCCTCGGTGCGCAGTCATTTCATCTCCCGGCGCTCGAGTGGATGCATCGAACCCACGACGTCGCGCAGATTCCGCGAGCGATTGACGCCGCGCGCGCGGCCGGATTCGACAACATCTCCTTCGATCTCATCTACGCGCTGCCGACGATGCTCGGCCGCGACTGGGAGAGTGACGTGCGAATGGCGCTCGCGCTCGAACCGGCGCATCTGTCGCTGTATGGCTTGACCGTGGAGCCGGCGACTCCGCTCGCCCACTGGCGGGATCGCGGCGACGTGGTGGAGGGCGGAGAGGATCGTTATGCGGACGAATTCCTGCTGGCTCACGACGCGCTGACGCAGGCCGGTTTCGAGCATTACGAGGTCGCCAACTTCGCGCGGCCAGGACGGCGCTCCCGGCACAACGGCTGTTATTGGTCGGGCGCGTCCTATGCTGGCCTCGGACCGTCCGCACACGAGTTCGACGGACTGCAGCGCCGCTGGAATGTTCGCGACTACCACGCGTGGCTGGCGCGCGTTGGGGCCGGGCAGGATCCGCGCGATGGAGGCGAGACGCTCACGGCCGAGAGTCGCGACGTGGAGCGAGTGTACCTCGGACTGCGGACTACTGACGGCCTCCGTATCGGTGCCGACGAGGCGGGTCAGGTGCGTCCCTGGGTGACTGCCGGATGGGCGGCGATCGATGGGGAACGGCTGAGGCTGACTGCTCACGGCTGGCTCCGGCTCGACCAGCTGGCGGCTGACTTGACAGCCACCCGAAGTCGTTAGTATATTTGGACTTATGCCAGCTCCAGAGCTCAACGAGCGCGAACGGCGCGTGCTCGAGGCGGTCATTCTGAGTTACGTGGAGAGCGCCGAGCCTGCTGGCTCGAGAACGCTGTCACGCCGATTCGGACTGGGCGTCTCGCCGGCGACCATTCGGAACACGATGAGCGACCTGGAAGAGAAGGGGTTTCTCTTCCATCCGCACACGTCCGCCGGTCGCGTTCCCACGGACAAGGCGTATCGCCTGTACGTGGACTCGCTCATCTGTCTCCCTCCGATTGCGATTCCCGAGCGCGAGCGACTCGCCGAGGAGATCACGGCCGGGGGGTCGGCCATCGAAGCGATCCTGCGGCGCGCCGCGCAGAGCCTTGGCGTGCTGACCCAGGAGCTCGGTGTCGCCCTCGGCCCGCGTCTCGATCAGACCATCCTGCAGCAACTCACGCTCGTGAGGCTGTCGTCCGAGCGGCTGCTGATGGTGCTGGCGCTGCAGGGCGGCGCGATGCGCACGATCTTCGTGGAAGTGAAAGGAGAGATTGCCGACAACGCGCTTGCCGAAGTCACGCAAGTGCTCAATCAGCGCCTTGCGGGGCTGACCTTGCGGGAGATTCGCTCGTCGCTGTCCGTGCGGTTGCGCGACACGACGACGGCCGCGGCGGAAGCGAGTGAGTTGCTCAACATCTTCGTGCAGGAAGGCGAGGAGATCTTCGGCTCGCCGAGCGGCGGGGAATCGGTGGTGCTGGGCAGTGCCCAGATGCTGGCCACCCAGCCCGAGTTCGCCAGC
>JANNOC010000142.1:0-6788 GCA_031398865.1 Gemmatimonadota bacterium
GCAGCAGTTTTAGCAGCAGCTTTTTTCTCAGCATGTTTTTCTGATTTTACATCGCATATTTTCTGGCATTTTGCAATTTCAGTTGAAAGAGTGCTAGCTTCCCTAGCTATTTTCTGTAAACGCTTTTTTGCAACTTTATCAGTAGTATCAGCAATAAGTCGTCGGGAGCCAGTCCTCGCGACTGATTACTGATCACTGAGAACTGACGACTGACGACTCGCCGTTCCCCCTGCATCTCGACACCGGCAGCACACAGCGCCTAACGTCTCGGCGTTCGTACTCCGGGACGGAACGCGATGCGCGCGGCACTGTCGCTGAGGACGTACTGCGGCATGTCGCGCCATGCGGCGGGATCCACGTCCTTGCCGTGCACATAGATCCCGTAGTGCAGATGCGGGCCTGTCGCGAGTCCGGTTGCGCCGACGCGCGCGATCGTGCGTCCGGTCCGCACCAGATCGCCCTTGCGTACCAGCACGGAATCCAGATGGAAGTACGCCGAGTGCACTCCCTGGCCATGGTCCAGCACGAGCGTGTTGCCCGTGAGCACATAGTCCCCGACGTCCGTCACGATCCCGCTGGCCGGCGCCACGACCGGGGTGCCACGCTTCGCCGCGATGTCGATACCGGCGTGCCGCCAGCCCGGTGCGTCGTCAGGCCGCAACGTTGCCGTGTCCGCGGCGAAGGCTCCGCGCGCGCGCCGGTTGCTCGCGATACGGATGGAGCGCGTGGAATCCGCGACGGGATAGTAGAAGCGCTCCTCGCCGTAACCGCTGCTCTTCGCTCCGGGCACAGCCTCCTTCCAGCGCCCGCTCCAGTGCCGCTCCGGTGCATGAGAGGACAGCACGCCGCGCAGGGCGCGGGCGTCGCGGGCGATCTCGCGGCCGGATCGCAGCAGCGCGTACCTCGCCGAGTCGAGAAAGATCAGATCGCTGCCACCGAAGTCGCGCTCGGCGACCGTGATCTCGCGCGCGACTCGCCCCGTCGGCCGGTCGATCACGAGCGGGAACGACCCCGCGGGCTCGTCCGCGGGCAGCGGCACCGTGGCGACGATCCCGCCGCCTAACGCGTAGCACGGAAGTGGCTCGTTCTTCCAGCTGCAGCGCGGCGTCGTCATCACCGTTCCCTCGAGGAAGGCGAAGAGGACTCCGCCGCGCCGCGGCGTCGTGGGATACACGTGTAACAGCAGGCTGTCGGGCACCACCGGTATCGCAGCGGCGCTCTCCGAAGGAGTTGGCGGCACACCAACGGCCGTGTCCCTGCGCATGCTGTCCCGCGGCATGCTGCGCGCCGCGGCGACGCTGGTATCCTGTTTCTCATCGCTGCGCGGAAGCACCTCGCACGCCGGCAGGACGACGCACAACGCGCTCGCGGTGAGCACGAACGGACGGCGGAAACGCGGAACAGATGATCGTGGCATGTGGTGCTCCTCCCGCGGACCGGCAGTGGCAAGAGGAGGGCCAGTAGGCGGGAACCCGCGTCCTTAACGTGCCGCACCCGGGGTGCGTCTGTATAGAGAACCCCAGCCCCCCACCGCGATGCCTGTTCGCTTCGTTCGACTCGCCGCGTGCGCGCTCGTGCTCGCCTGTGCGCAAGCGCCCGCTGGATCACCCACTCCGGCGGGAGCGCCAGGACCACGTCGCGCTGCCTCCGAAGAGCCGGCGGCCACCGCGGAGCCGCGTGAGCAGGCGGCGGACCAGCAAGTCATCCATGCGCTCAACCGCCTCACCTTCGGCGCACGCCCGGGTGACGTGCAACACGTGCGTGCCCTCGGCGTCGATCGCTGGATCGCGGATCAATTGCAACCGGAGCGTATCGCCGACCGGGAAGCGGAGCGCACGTTGCAGCGCTTCCCACTGATCCAGCGTCGCGCAGCGGACCTGATGCGCGAGTTTCCTCCGCCGGGAGCTCTGCTCGCGCAGCAGCGCCGAGAGATGCAGGGCGGGAGCGACCGACCGCCCTCGGCGTCGGATACCGCCGAGTACCGCAAGGCAGCACGCGAGGCCGGTCGCGCGGCGCGCCAGATCCCCGCCGAGCTCGGCGCCGCTCGCGTCGCCCGGGCCGTCGTGAGCGCGCGGCAGTTGCAGGAAGTGATGGTGGACTTCTGGCACAATCACTTCTCCGTCTTCGCGGGCAAGGGTCCGGCGATGCGCTACTATCTTGTCGACTACGACCGCGACGTCATTCGTCCGAATGCGTTAGGCAGCTTCCGCGACTTGCTCGGCGCGGTCGCGGCCAGCCCGGCGATGCTCACGTACCTCGACAACGCCGCGAGTGTCGCCGACAGCGGCCAGCCGACACGCGCTCAGGCGAACCGGCCGCCGCAGCAGCAGGGAGCGGGACGCCGCCGCGGACTCAACGAAAACTACGCGCGCGAATTGCTCGAGCTGCACACGCTCGGCGTGGACGGTGGATACACCCAGAACGACGTGATTGCCGTTGCGCGCGCGTTCACGGGTTGGACCGTCCTTCCTCCGCGCGCCACCGACCGCATGACGCCCGCGCTGCGGCGCCGGCTCGCGGGCAGCGATCCGGAGCGCGGGTTCCTCTTCCGTCCGGACGTGCATGACGCGGGAGCGAAGACCGTGCTGGGTGTCCAGCTTCGCGCGGGGCGTGGCATCGAAGACGGCCAGCAGGTGCTCGACATCGTGGCGCAGCATCCCGCCACCGCGCGCTTCATCGCCATGAAGCTCGCGCGGCGATTCGTGAGTGACACACCGCCCGGCGCGCTCGTCGATCGCGCGGCCGCGACGTTCACGCGGACCGACGGCGACATTTGCGAGACGCTGCGCACCATCGTCACGTCGCCGGAGTTCTTTTCGCGCGCCGCCTATCGCGCGAAGGTGAAATCACCGTTCGAAGTGGTGACCAGCGCCCTGCGCGCACTGGGCGCGACGGCGGACACGTCCGTGCGGACCCTTCAACTCATCGCCTACCTCGGGCAACCGCTCTTCGGACATCAGGCGCCTAACGGCTATCTGGAGACCGGCAAGGCGTGGATCAACGCGGGCGCGATCCTCAACCGCATCAACTTCGGGCTGGCGGTCGCGGCCGGGCGCGTTCCGGGCGTCACGCTCACCGGCTGGGCACCGGGTGTCGCCTTGCGCGGCGCCGGTCGCGCGGCGCAGGTCGACGGCGTCGTCGCGGCGGTGCTCAACGGAGACGTGTCCGCCGATACGCGCGCCGTGCTGCTCTCGGGTGAGCATCCCCTGCTGGCGAGCCCGCGCTTCGCCAGTGCGGCCGACTCCGCGCTCGCGCGGCAGATGGCCGACAGTGCTGACGACGGAATGGGACACAATCGTGCCTTCGGCACGCTTCCCCCACTCGACGGTCTCGCCCAGGTGCTCGGCCTTGCGCTTGGATCGCCCGAATTCCAGCGGCGATGATCGCCACGTCATGCGGCGCGCCCTTGTTCTCTGTTTCCCGTTTCCCGCTCCCTGGTGTGGTGCGGTCGCCTTCCTTTATGCTCGAGGGATTGAACTCATGCATCGTCGCGTGTTCGTCAAATCCGGTGCGCTCGCACTCGTCACGATGGGATTGAGTCCGCGCTTCCTGCGCCGGACCGCGTTCGGCGCGGAGCTACTCGGCGCCGCGAAAGGCAAGACGCTCATTTGCCTGTTTCAGCGCGGCGCGGCCGACGCGCTCAACGTGGTCGTGCCGCACGGTGATCGCACGTACTACGCATTGCGCCCGAACATCGCGATTCCCCGTCCGACCAGCGGCGGCGCGCGCGCCGCGATCGATCTGGACGGATTCTTTGGACTGCATCCGTCGCTCGAGCCGCTGCGGCCGCTGTGGGAGCGCGGCTGGCTGGCGCCGGTGCACGCCGTGGGAAGTCCGAGCAGCACACGCTCGCACTTCGACGCGCAGGACTATATGGAGACGGGCACGCCCGACGTGAAAGGGACGACCGACGGGTGGCTGAACCGCTACCTCGGCGCCAGCCAGCCGCCCGAGCCCACGCCGTTCCGCGCCGTGGCGCTGGCGCCGCGCACGCCGCGCATTCTTGGCGGGCGGATGCAGACGATCGCGATGAACTCACTGAACGAGTTCAGCGTGCGCACGAGCGGATCGGCTGCCGAACGCATCGAGGCGCTGTATCGCACCGGATCCGCGGATCTCGTGCACGGCAGCGGACGGGACATGTTCGACGCGGTGAAAATGCTGCGAGACGCGAATCCGCAGCGCTACCAGCCCCGGAACGGTGCGGAGTATCCGCGCTCGCAGTTCGGCGAGCGACTGCGGCAGATCGCGCAGCTCGTGAAGGCGAACGTCGGCCTCGAGATCGCGTTCGCCGACGTTGGGGGGTGGGACACGCACGTCAATCAGGGCGGCGTGAACGGCCAGCTCGCCAATCGCCTGGATGATTTTGCGCGCTCGATCGCCGCGCTGACCACGGACCTCGGCGACCACATGGAGAACGTCGTCATCCTGACGATGTCGGAGTTCGGCCGCATGGCGCGCGAGAACGGGAACGGAGGCACCGATCACGGGCATGCCGGCGCGCTCTTCGTGATCGGCGGCTCGGTGAAGGGCGGCAAGGTGCACGGACGCTGGCCGGGCTTGTCTCCCGACCAGTTATACGAAGGGCGCGACCTCGCGCTCACGACCGACTTCCGCGCCGTGTTCGCGGAGGTCGCCGCGGCGCATCTCGGCGCGAGCCGGCTCGACACCATCTTCCCCGGATTCGACACCGCGGCGGGGACGCGCCTCGGCGTGATCTGATCCGCCTAACGCGGGCGCGCCCGGCGGGGGCCCGCACGCGCGCCGCAAAGGAAGGCAGGCGCGCCGCTCCCGGGATCATTGCGTACCCGCTGCGTCACGGCGCACATTGCGCGGCATGACGAACGGGCGCGCGCGCGCATGAAATGCTTTCGCTGCGGCAGCCAGGTAGACGCTGGCGCGCGTTTCTGCTCCACGTGCGGCGGCATGGTGTCCGACCCCGCCGCCGAAACGCTGACGGCTGTTCCCGAGCACGATCCCCTCCTGGTCACGGCGCGCGAAGCGCTCGCACCGGAGTATGATGTCGAGTGCGAGCTGGGGCGCGGGGGAATGGCTGTCGTCTTCAAGGCCACCGAGCGGGAGCTGCACCGCACCGTCGCGCTCAAGGTGCTGCCGCCCGAGATGTCCATGATCCCGTCCATCGGCGAGCGCTTCAAGCGCGAGGCGCGACTGGCGGCGGCGCTGGACCACCCGAACATCATCAACATCTACCGGGTCGGCGAACGCGGCCGGCTTTCGTTCATCGCGATGCGCTTCGTGGAAGGTCGCGCGCTCGATGAGATCATTGAAAAGCAGGGCGCCCTGCCCCTGCCCGCGATTCTGCTCGTCCTGCGAGGCGCCATCGGCGCACTGGCGTTCGCGCACGAGCGCGGAACCATTCATCGCGACATCAAGGGCGGCAACATCCTCGTGGATCGCGAGGGGCGCATCACCGTGACGGACTTCGGGATCGCGCGCGCGATGGAGGAGACGGCGCTGACGGCAAGCGGTGCGGTGATCGGAACGCCGACGTTCATGAGTCCGGAGCAGTGCGCCGGCCTCCCGCTCGGGCCGCAGTGCGATCAGTACGCGTTAGGCGTCGTCGCGTACCAGATGCTCACCGGCTCCGTGCCCTTCCAGTCCGAATCGGTGATCGGGCTCATGCACCACCACTTCAACACGCCGGCGCCGGATGTGCGCGAGGTGCGCCCGGGCGTGCCGCCGGCGTTACTCGACGTGGTGGCACGGGCGCTCGCCAAGAAACCCGAGCAGCGGTACGCGAGCACTGCGGAGATGTTGGTGGCGGTGGAAGCGATTCCGCTCGCGGATGCCGACCGCCGGCACGGCGAGTCCGTTCTGCGGAAGTTGGCGCGCGGTGAGCGTGTGGCGTCCATCAGCATGGAAGCGGCGATCACGGTAGATCCCAACCGTCCCGCGCCGGCGGTCGCACCGTCGACTCTCCCTCCCCGGTCGGTCGCTCCGCTCGCAACTTCTCAGCCGGCGGCCGGCGCGTCCGGTCGCGGCCAGACGGCGCCCATGCCGGTTCCGACCACTTGGCCGCGGCGCGCCAGGTGGCTTCTCGCGCTCGTGTTCGCACTGGTGCTCGTTGGTGGCGCCGGCGCCATCTATCAATCGCGCTTCAGCCCCGACGCGGAGCTGCGGCGCGGAGCGACGCTGTATCGAGCCGGCCGTCTCGACGCCGCCCGCGCGCGTTTCCAGCGCGCCGCACGACTCCGGCCGACGCTCGCGCAGCCGCACATCCAGCTCGCCACCGTCGCGTACGACCAGCGCGACTACGCGACGGCCGCCCGCGAACTGGAAACCGCGCTCCGTCTGGAACCGCGGAACGCGCGTGCCTTACGACAGATGGGGATAGTGCTCCTGGCCACCGGGCGATACGAACCCGCGCGCGTCTTTCTTCAGCGCTCGCTGCGAGAGAACGCCGCCGACCGAGCGTCGTGGGGATATCTGGGTTGCACGATGATTCGCCTCGGACGCGTGGACGCCGGGAGGCGCATGATCGCGCGGGCCGGGCCGGGTGGGTGGAACTCCTGCGCGCGGGACGCTGGCGGATGAGCTAAAATCGAAAGATCTTCTTGAACGCCGACTCCACCTTCTGGCCGATCTCGTCAAGCCATTCCTCCTCCTCCTCCGGCTCCTCGTGCTCGCGGCACGGCGTCATCGGCTCCGTCCCGGGCTTGAACCACTCCTCGTGCTTGATCGGGCACCAGTCGCCCGCCAACTCTCCGGTCTCCGCATCGATCACGCGCATGACCATGCCGCTGGGCGCGCGCCAGCCGTCGCGCCCC
>JANNOC010000277.1:0-8882 GCA_031398865.1 Gemmatimonadota bacterium
CCCATCACGCCAAGCACGCCGAGCGGCAGCGCAATCGCGCGCAGGTCCGCGCCACGCACCAGCACGTCGCGCATGATGAGCACGAAATGCTTTACGGGGTTGAGCTCGGCGAGATACTGCGCCCAGACCGGCATGCTCTCCAGCGGCGTGAACAGTCCGCTCATCAGCAAATAGATCATCATGATGAAGAACGACACGAACATCGTCTGCTGCTGCGTCCGCGTGATCGTGGAAATCCACAGGCCGATGCCTAGCGCCACCACGAGATAGACCGCAGCCGCGAAGTACACGAGCAGCAGGCTCCCGCGCATCGGCACCCCGAACACGAACTTCGCGATCGCCAGACCGATCGTGAACGTCACGAGTGCCAGGAGCCAGAACGGCAGCAGCTTGCCGGCGATGAACTGCCCTCTCGTGATCGGCGTGACGTTGAGCTGCTCGAGCGTGCCAACTTCCTTCTCGCGCGCGATGTTCTGCGCGGTGAGCAGCATCCCGATCAGCGTCGTCAGCGAGACGAGGATGCCGGGGACCATATAGTGCTTGTAGTCGAGGTTCGCGTTGTACCAGGCGCGCGCCCGAACGCAGATTGTCGGCGCGGAGCGCGCGGCGCCCGGCGTCTGACCGGTCACGCTCACCAACGGGCGAAGCTCCGCGCCCAGCTCGCGGGAATAGTCGCTCATGATGCGCGCCGCGTACGACGTGACGATCCCCGCCGCCGCTCCTTCTTCCGCGTTCACGAGCAACTGCACGGGAGCACTGCCCGTTCGCACCAGATCACGCTCGAAATCACGGGGCACGTGCAGTACCACCGATACTTCGCGAGAGAGCATGTCGTCGTTGGCGAGGTCCAGCGAGAACGATGACGCGGCAACCCGGAAGCGCCCGGACGCAGTCATGTGCTGCACCAGCCGGCGCGATGTCGGTGTGCGATCGAAGTCCACGACGTGCATGCGCGCATCGCTGACTTCGAAGGTCGCGGCATTCGAGAGGACGAGGAGCTGCACGACCGGAATGAAGAAGATCTGGAACACAGTCGCCCGATCGCGGAATACCTGCAGGTACTCCTTGCGCATGAGATACAGAATTGTCCGCATGGCTACTCCAGCCGGATCGCGAGGCGCCGCGCGCTGAGCGCCAGGAGCAGCACGGTCATGCCGCCCAGAATCAGCGTTTCCTGCCAGAGCTGCTCGAGTCCGGCTCCCGTGATCATGATGCCGCGAACCACCACAACGAACCAGCGCGCGGGGACGACGTTCGTCAGCAGCTGCAGCCACGCCGGCATGCTGTCGATGGGAAAGATGAAGCCCGAGAGCAGCATCGTCGGCAGCATGGTGCCGGCAAGCGCCGCCATCATCGCGGTGCGCTGCGACGACGCTCGCGTCGAAATCAGCACGCCCAGCGAGAGCGCCGTCACCGTGTACAGCAGGCATTCGGCGAGCAGCAGCGCGACCTGTCCGCGAATCGGCACCCCGAATACCAGCCGCGCCGCGGTCAGCAGGAGCAGGACGTTGGCGAATCCCAGCGCGACATACGGTGTCACCTTGCCCACGACGATCTGCCACGGACGGAGCGGTGAGACGAGCAGCACCTCCATTGTCCCCATCTCTTTCTCGCGCGAGATCGAGATCGCCGTCATCAGCGCCGACACCAGCGTCAGCACGAACGCCATGAGGCCGGGAACGAACAGGTTGACACTCTCCAACTCCGGGTTGAAACGCATGCGCGCCTGCATGACGATGCGGATCGGCCCACCGCCGTTCGTCCCGTCGCCTCGTGCCGTCCGCAGCTCCGCCTCGTAGCGGAGGATGACGTTCGTCGCGTACGCCTGCATGGTGCTGCCGCTGTTCGGATCGGTCGCGTCGGTAATCAGCTGCACCCGTCCCGCCTCACCGCGCTCGAGACGCGACGCGAACCCCGACTCGAAGATCAGCGCCTGACGCGCGCGTCCCCGTTCGAAGTACTCCGACAGTCCAGTCGTAGTGGGAATGACGCTCACGATCTTGTACAAGCCACTCGCGCCGAGCCGCGCGCGCAGCGCCAGCGTCGCCTGGTCCGGAGCCGGGTCCACAATCACGAGCTTGATGTCATCCACCTCGGTGCGCAGCGCAAAGCCGAACAACAACAGCTGGATGAGCGGCATCAGGAGCAGAATCATCAGCGACTGCCGGTCGCGTAGCAGATGCAGCACTTCCTTGCGCACGAAGCCGCGAAAGGCGGAGCTCACAAGGCTGTGCCCGCGAGCTGCGGGCGTGCGAGCTTGACGAAGACATCGTCCACTGTCGCGACGCCAGAATCCTGCTTGAGCTGCGCGGGCGTGCCCATCGCCGCGATGTGTCCGTCCACCATGATGGAGATCCGGTCGCAATACTCCGCCTCGTCCATGTAGTGCGTCGTCACGAACACGGTGGTTCCGGCGGCGGCCGCGTCGTAGATCATCTGCCAGAACTGCCGGCGCGTGATCGGGTCCACGCCACCGGTCGGTTCGTCCAGAAACACCACGCGCGGCTCGTGCAGCAGCGCGACGGAGAAAGCGAGCTTCTGCTTCCATCCCAGGGGCAGCGCGCGCACCATCTTCTTCTCCGCGTGCTCGAGTCCGAGGCGCTGCAGTAGCGCGTCCATGCGCGCGCGTATCTGGGCGACGGTCAGGCCATAGATCCCGCCATACAGTTGAATGTTCTCGCGGACGGTGAGGTCTTCGTACAGCGAGAAGCGCTGGCTCATGTACCCGATTCGCCGCCGGATCGCGTCCGCCTCCGTCGCGACATCGTGGCCGGCAACGGTCGCGCTTCCAGACGTCGGTGCCAGCAAACCGATGAGCATCCGGATCGCCGTGGTCTTGCCCGCACCGTTGGCCCCGAGAAAGCCGAACACCTCGCCGCGCCTCACCTGGAAGGAGATCGCATCCACCGCCACGAAGTCGCCGAAACGGCGCGTCAGCTCCCGAGCCTCGATGGCGGGCGTGCGGTCGTCGGACTCCAGCGGCGCGGTCACGTCGCGCGACTCGCGTCGGCCAGCTCGAGATCACGCGCTGGGTCGGACATCAGACGCATGAAGGTGTCTTCGATGCCGGCACGCATCGGGGTGACACTGACGCGATGCAGACCCGCGACGGTGAGGTGCGCGCTCAATTCGCTCACGATCGTCTGAGGAGCTATCCCGGTGCGCGCGTCCGCATAGTGCAGCTCGGCACCGAAGGGATACACCGATGCGGTATGCGCGAAGCTGCGGACGGCAGCCAACAACCCCACCCGCTCCCGCGCGCTCACGGCGAACAGCGGCAGCGGATACTGGTCGCCGATCGCATCAGGCCGAGCGATCTGCAGCACGCGACCCTTCTGAATGAGCGCGACGCGATCGCAGCGATCGGCTTCGTCCATGTACGGCGTGGAGACGAGGATCGTGAGCCCTCCTGCGCGCAGTGTGCTGAGCAGGTCCCAGAACTCGCGGCGCGACACGGCGTCCACCCCGGTCGTCGGCTCGTCGAGGATGAGAATGTCGGGGCGATGCACGAGCGCGCACGACAGCGCGAGCTTCTGCTTCATCCCGCCGGAGAGCGCGCCGGCACGGCGATCACGGAACGGCGCGATCTGCCCGTAAATGGGGGCAATGACATCGCGCTGTGCCTCGACAGTCGTTCCGAACACCGACGCGAAGAATCGCAGATTCTCCTCGACGGTGAGATCGGGATACAGCGAGAAGCGGCCCGGCATGTACCCGATGCGCGACCGCAGAGCCCACAGCTCGCGCACGACATCCTGCCCGAGGACGCGCGCGCTCCCGGCGTCGGGACACAGCAGAGTCGTGAGGATGCGAAAGAGCGTCGTCTTCCCCGCGCCGTCCGGTCCGATGAATCCGAAGATTTCACCCGCGTCGACGTGGAACGTGACCGATTCGAGCGCGGTGATGTCGCCGAATCGCTTCGTGACACCCTCGACCTCGACGGCGGGGGGCCCGCTCACTGTTTCAACACCAGCTCGCCGGGCATCCCCACCTTGAGCACTCCGCCGGGATTCGGCACCCGCACCTTCACAGCGTACACCTGCTCTGTGCGCTCTTCCCGCGTCTGGATCGGCGTCGGCGTGAACTCCGCCTGCGCGGAGATCCAGCCGATTCGGCCCGGGAGTTCGCGCATCGCATTGTCTTCCCCCCCGCTGTCGATTCTCACGGTCACGACCGCACCGAGTTTGACGGCGCCGATCTGCGCGCCGCTCACGAATGCGCGCAGGGTGAGCGTATCCAGACTCGCGATCTTGTACAGCGGCTGCCCCACCTGCAGCAGCTCACCACGCTCGGCGTACTTGGTAAGCACGGTGCCAGAGATCGGATTCGAGATCTGCGCGCGCCCAATCCGGTCGTCCAGAAGAGCGATCTGTGCCTCGATGGATGCCACATCCCCCGCCGCGGTGGCCTGCGCCGCGCGCGTCGCTTCGATCTGCTGCACCAGCGTGCGATACTCGCGCTCGGCGCGGTCCACCTGTTGCGCCGTCGCGGCCTGTTCCGCGAGCAGCCGTTGCGATCGTTGGAACTCCCGGCGCACGATGCCGCGCTGGGCTTCGAGCACGGCCACCTGCTTGCCTACTTCCGCCGTGCGTGAGCGAGCCGCATCGCGTCGCGCGAACAGCTCCTGCCGCTGCAGCGCGAGTTGCATCGTATCGATGGCGCCAACCACCGCTCCCGCGGCGAACCGCTTTCCCTCCTCAACCTCGAAGCGCAGCAGTTGGCCGGGACTCTCCGCGGACACGACCACCTCCTCCGCCTCGAAGTTGCCGTAGGCATCCGGCTCGTCCTTGCCACAACCCGACAGCACCATGATCAGCGCGCCAGTCATCGCCACCACGTACTGGACGCCCGCGTCGCTCGCACTCATGGACGTGTCTCCGCGACAACACCGAGGGTCGTGAGATATCGAGCGCGCGACTGCACGAGCTCCACACGATGCCGCTCTCGATCGAGTCGCGCCTCCAGCAGATCGGTACGCACTTCCACGTACTCGGTCGCGGTGATGGCGCCTTCATCGAACTGAGAGCGCGCCTGACGCTCGACCTGGAAGCGCAGCGCAATGATGCGTGCGTCAATCGCGAGCGCCGTATCCAACCGCGTCATGTTCTCGAGATCGCCCTGCACGGAACGCGTCAGCGCGTCCGCGAGCGCGTTCTCTTCTGTCTGCACGATGCGCTGTTGCAGCCGCAGCGCGTCGCGCTGCCGTCGATCGGCGCCCCAGTTCCACAGGCGCCATTCCATGCGCACGCCCGCGATCCAGAACTCGTCCGGCTCGGTGTTGAACTGGTCGAGTCCCGGCCGACCGTAGCCGCCCTGTCCGAAGACGTACAGGCGCGGGCGTCGCTCCACCGCTGTGAGCGCCGCTTCGCGACCGATCCGCTCGCGCGCCCGTGCGAATTGCGAAAACTCCGGGCGATCGCGCACGTCGCCCGCGTCAGCCGCTGCACGCGTGCGCGTCACCACGGCACCGAGATCGGGCAGCACGAGTACGTGCTGCTCGGAAACCGGCAGCCCCGTCAGCTCCGTGAGCATCGCGAGCGCCGCGCGTCGCCCGGCTCGGACTTCCGCGACCAGTTGCTGCGTGCGCAACTGCTCGGCGTCGATGGCGGCGACGTCGCCGCGGAGCGCCGCCCCTTCGCGGACACGGGCGCGCATCACCCCGAGCCGCGTTCCGAGATCCTCAGCCAGCGCGTCCAGTTCCTGCCCGCGCTCCTGCAGCAGGAATGCCGAGAAGAACGCTGCGTCCACCTCCGCGCGCAGCCGGTACTGCACGACGCGCACCGACTCACGCGACTCGGCAAGCCGCGCGCGTTCCACCGCGCGCCGGCCGGACACCGAGCCGCCGTCATACAGCATCTGTTGGATGGTGGCGACCGCCTGCCAGCGATCCTTCGGCGGCTGAGGCGGGGCCCCTGTGGGAGTCGTAATGGGAACGGCCGTCACGTCGGATTGATGCGTGGCCTCTCCCGAGAGAGATAGCTGCGGGAAGCGCTCTGTCGTCAGACCGCGGAGACGCTGGGCGGTCTGCGCGCTCAACAGATCGAGCTGCCTGCCGCGCGGATCGCGCCGTTGCGCAGACGCCTGCAGCTGATCCAGGCGCAGCGTATCCTGCGCCGCAAGAGGGAGCGACGTCATCGCGATCGCGGCGACGGCTAGCGTACTGGCCAGGAGGTGTCCGTATTTCATGGACGAAGACCGTTGAGGAAGAATTCCGGAAGCGTGCGCTTGCGCTCCGCGACGAATGCGTCGAAGCGATCGCCTTCCACTTGAAGGAGCATCGCAAGCGCGGGACGCACCATGAACGGAAACACGATGAGCGCAACGAGGTTGGCGACGAACTGCTCCACCGCGATAGGGCGCATCGCGCCAAATGCCACCCGCTCCTCGATCTGCCGCCGCAGCACCGTAACGGGAGCCGGACCGCGTTGGCCGAAGACGGCGCGGATGCGTTCGGGGTGCGCGTGCATCTCGCTCGCGACGTATCCCGGGAGGTACGGGCGCGCGGAGAGAAAGTCCAGATAGTGATCGACGACGAGGCTCACCTTTTCCTCCAGCGTCGAGTCGCCCTGCAGAATCGCGAACAACCGTGGGAAAAAGTCGCCAACGGCGCCGCGAAACACTTCCTCGGCCAGCTTCTGCTTCGAGCCGAAGTAGTAGTGCAGCAGCGCCTTGTTGACGCCGGCCTCGTCGGCGATCTCCTGCGTTCGCGCGAGTGCGGTGCCGCGTCGCAGGAAGATCTTGTGCGCCGCGTCGAGGATGCGTTGCCGCGATTCCTTCTCGTCAGCCAATCTGGCGCTCCTTAACCTTGTGGTTAAACCGTGTGGTTAAGATGCGATGTGCCTCCTCGGCCGTCAAGTGGACGTGGACGGCTTGGTCGAGCGCGGTTCGGCGGGCGGAACTTGCTCGGATCTGCTATTGTCACAAAGCGGCACGGTCGGGTGCTCCTGCTTGGACGAGTGGGCTGCGCGGTACGGGAACCGATTATTGTGCCCGGCGTGGACCCATGTTGCGACAGCAGCAACCGGTCGGGTGAGCGGGGACATCATGGGACCGATAGCACTTGGCGTGGTGAATGTGCTCCTCGCGCTGCAGGCGACCCAGGCAACGGTCGCCGGGGCGGTGCGCGACCCGGACACCGGTGAGGCGCTTGCCGGCGCGACGGTGGCACTCACCGATCTCGATCGCGCCACCCTCACTGGCGCCGACGGCCGGTATGCGTTCCTCCTCGTCCCCGCCGGTCCGCAGCATCTCACGGTCCGCGCCATCGGCTACGCCCCGCGAACCCTGCACGCGCTGGTTCCCCAGAGCGGACACCTGGACATCAACGTCACACTGCGCCGTTTGCCCTTCCGGCTCCCCGCTGTTGACGTGCGCTCGACGGTCATCGTTCGCGGCCTGGACAGCGGCGACAGCACCAGGTTCCCGGATCGCGGCCTGTCAGTGGCCGCGATCATGAATAACCCGATGCTCGCGGAGGTGGATGTCCTGCAGGCGTTAGGCGGCGGCGAAGTCCTGCTCAAGCCGGAAGCTCCGAGTGGCGTGCATATCCGTGGCGGGGGACCCGATCATACCGCGTACGTGCTGGATGGCGTTCCGGTGTTCAGCCCGTACCACGCCGCTGGCATCTTCAGTGCCTGGAATGCCGATGCGCTCTCCAAGGTGCAGATGTCTGCCGCGACACCGGCCCTGACATACCCGGACGCCCTCTCGGGCGCGATCGCGGGGGTCACGCGCACCCCCGGCGATCGTTTCAGCGCTCAGGGCGGTGTCACGAACACCCAGATGCGCTTCACGGCCGACGGTCCCCTCGGCGTGACCGGCGTCAACTATCTGTTCAGCACGCGGACGGGCTTCCCCGCCATCATCGCGTCCAGGAGTGAAGCCGCCTACCTGCGAGGTGAGACGGGCGACGCAATCGGGAAGCTGGAAGCTCCCGTGCTGGGCGGACGCGTGCGTCTTCTCGGGTACGAGAGTGAGAACGAGATCAACAGTGCGGCCTTCGCGGAGTCCGCGTCAGGCACGACGCGCGATGTCCGACGCCACCTGTTCGAGTGGCGCAGCCGATCGCTGGGTGCGGAGTGGCAACGGCAATTCCTCGGCACCGCCGTGCGAGTTCTCGGTTGGCGAGCGACCGGCGCCGCGAGATCCCATTGGATTGCTCAGACAGGACCGCTGGCCCTGACGGCGGACCGCCGCGATCTGGGATTGCTCACCACTGTGGAGCACCGCTCAGGCGACGTGTCCACCATGGCCGGCGTGCGCGTTGAGAGCAGCCGGACGTCGTACCGCATCGCGGCCGATTCCAATGCGGCGCTCGATTGGGGACTGGGCGCGGAGACACCGACGGCGGCGCTGCTGGCGCGGCATGCACGTCCGCTCAGCGGCAGCGTCGCGCTCGAGTTCGGCGCCTCCGTGACGCGCATGGGCGGCGCGGGAGACGGGGCGCTATATCTCGCGCCACGTACGCAATTGCAGTGGAAGGCGTCTGAGCAGCTCGACCTCTCGGCGAGCTACGCCCGCACTCAGCAATTCGCGCAATCGTTGCGCAATTCCGAGTCGGTGGCGGGCGGCGTCTTCCCGGTTGATCTGTACATCGGTGCCAACGCTCCCGGCGTGCCGGTCGCTCGCAGCGCACAGACGGTTGTCGCCGCCGATTATCGGCCGCTGCCGGGTATACGCATTGGTGCGGAAGCGTACTACCGCGATCTCGACGGCCTGGTGCTCGTCGCTCCGCGAGACGGCGAGCCATTTACCACGAGTGCCTTCACGCTCGGCGCCGGCTCGTCGCGTGGTCTGTCGGTGAATGGCGCCGTGAGCGCCGCGCGATACGGTATCGTCGCGAGCTACGCGTACCAGCGCGTGCGGCTGACGCATGACGACTC
>JANNOC010000308.1:0-5126 GCA_031398865.1 Gemmatimonadota bacterium
GAGCGGCTCGAGTACGAGATGGATGGCGCGGAGATCAGGAGCCAGCGCGTCGCCGAAGAGGTTTTCATATCCTGCGACGACGTGATACTTGCGATCGGAGTCGGAATCCTCCGGTCAGGTTAGAAGAAAGTGTCGGTCGGAAGCACAGCGACGTGCAGGCGCTCGCCGGGAGGGAGCCGGCCGGCATCGTCCCGCAGGACGCCCACCAGCTCGGCGGCGGTCTCGTTCGGAACCATGCTCACGAACAGGGTGGACTCCCCTGGCCAGGCACGGCTCCCCTCACGGCGTCCGGTAGCGCCGACGCCGTGTACGTTGCGGAACTCCGTGTAGCCGCCGGCATGGTGGTCGTCAAGCAACGACGAAATCCGCTGCGGGGCGTTCCCGCTGTAGATAAGCATCAGCATTTTCATGAATGGGCTCCGGTGTGGAGGTGGACGCCTGCCGGCGCCGCAGCTCCCAGTAGAGGAGAGGAACAACGATCATTGTGAGCAGCGTCGCCACGACGGCGCCGCTCATGAGCGCCACGGCGAGCCCCTGGAAAATCGGGTCGAGCACCATGACGATTCCGCCGATCACCACCGCGGCCGCCGTGAGCGCGATCGGGCGAAAGCGCACCGCACCGGCCTCCAGCACCGCCTCGCGTAGCGGCCGGCCGCGCGCCTCGGCGAGCTGGATGAAGTCCACCAGCAGGATCGAGTTGCGGACGATGATGCCCGCCAGCGCGATCATCCCTATCATCGAGGTCGCGGTGAAGAAGGCGCCACTCAGCGCGTGCCCCGGCAGGATCCCGATGAGCGTGAGCGGGATCGGCGCCATGATCACCAGCGGAATCGAGAAGCTCCGGAACCACCCGACGACGAGCACGTAGATCAGCACGAGGACGAGGGCGAACGCGAGGCCGAGGTCCCGGAAAACCTCGATCGTCACCTGCCACTCGCCGTCCCACTTTATTGCCGTCTCGTCCAGCCGGTCGGGTTGCACGGCGTTGTAGCGGCTCACCTCGCCGCCAGCCACACGGACCGCGTCGAGCCTTGCGTTCATGGCGAGGATGGCGTACACCGGCGATTCGACGCTGCCGGCCACATCCCCCGTCACGTAGATCACGGGGCGCAGATTTTTGCGCAGACGCACCGACTCGCGCGTGCCCTGCGTCACCGAGACGAAGCGCGCCAGCGGCTGTGGCCCCATGGCCGTTGCCACGGGCAGCGCAAGCAGCGCCTCCACCGAGGAGCGCTTCTCCACCGGCAGCCGCGGTACGATCTGCGTCCCCTCGCGCGCCGTGGGCGACGGCGCCAGCCCCACCGGCGCACCCGACAACGCCAGGTACAGCGTCTGCGTGATCTGCTCCACGCTCGCGCCGGCCTGCGCCGCGCGCACGCGATCCACCCGGAAGAGCTCCTTCACCTGTGGCGCTTCCACCGTCCAGTCCACGTCCACCACGCCATCCGTCGTCTCGAAGACGCGCTTGACCTCGCGTGCCGTGGCGATGCGCACCGAATCGGAGGCGCCGTACACCTCCGCCACGAGGGTCGAGAGCACCGGCGGACCCGGCGGGATCTCCGCGATCTTGGCCGCCGCGCCGTAGCGGCGCGCGATCGTATCGACACCGGGACGCACCGCGACGGCGATCGCGTGACTTTGCCGGTTCCGCTCACCCTTCGGCAGCAGGTTCACCTGCACGTCGGCGACGTTCGGGCCACGGCGCATGAAGTAGTGCCGCACCAGGCCGTTGAAGTTGAAGGGCGCCGCCGTCCCCGCGTATACCTCCGTGCTGCGCACCTCCGGTACCGTCCGCAGGTAGGAGGCAATCTCCCGCGCCGCAGCGTTCGACGTCTCCAGCGTCGTCCCCTCCGGGAAGTCGAGTATCACCTGGAACTCACTCTTGTTGTCGAAGGGGAGCATCTTCACCTCGACGGCTCGCAGGGCAACCAGCCCCACGGACGCCGCCACGAGCCCGAGCACACCGGCATAGAATCCCGCGCGGAGGCGCGGGCGCTCCATCAGGGGCGTCATCACCCGCTTGTAGAAGCCGGCGAAGCGTCCCGACCTCTCCTGCGCGTGCGCGCGATCACGCGCCACCGGCACGGGCGCCACGTGCCCGCGCAGGAGCCGGAGCGCCACGTACGGCGTCACGATGAACGCCACCGCGAGTGAGGCGAGCATGGCCACCGACGCGCCCACCGGGATCGGCCGCATGTATGGCCCCATCAGGCCGGACACGAACGCCATCGGCAGGATGGCCGCGATCACGGTGAACGTCGCCAGGATCGTGGGGTTCCCCACCTCGTCCACCGCCTCGACCGATGCCGCCTCCGGCGTCCGGTCTCCCATCGCGAGATGGCGGTAGATGTTCTCCACCACCACGATCGCGTCGTCCACCAGGATTCCGATGGAGAAGATCAGTGCGAACAGGGTGATGCGGTTGAGCGTATAGCCGAGCGCGTAGTAGGCGAACAGGGTCAGCGCGAGCGTCACCGGTACCGCCACGAGGACGACGACGGCCTCGCGCCATCCGAGGAAGAACCAGACGAGCAGCGTCACCGAGAGCGTCGCGATCAGCAGATGCAGGATCAGTTCGCTCGCCTTCTCGGAAGCGGTCTCCCCGTAGTCGCGCGTCACCTCCAGCGTCACGTCGGCTGGGAGGATTCGCCCGCGCGCCGCCTCCACGCGCTCGAGCGCGGCGTGCGTGACACGGGTGGCGTTCGCTCCCTTTCGCTTGGCGACGCTGATCGTCACCGCGTGCATCGGTGGCTCGCCGCGCCGAGCGTGCGAGACGTAGGTCGTCAGCTCCCCGAAGTCCTCCCGCACCGCGGCAACGTTGCGCACGTACACCGGCTGCCCGCCGCGCATGCCGACCACTACGCTGCCCACGTCCACGGCGGTCGCGAGGGCCGCGCCCACCTCGACACGGTAGACGCTGTTCGCCGTCGCGAGCTCCCCCGCCTCCAGTCGGGCGTTCGCGCTCCGAAGGGCCATGGCCACTTCGCCGGGCGTCACCCCGCTCGCGACCAGCTGTGCCGGGTCGAGCGTCACAAGCAGCTGCTTCGGCTGGCCGCCCACGACGAAAGTCTCCGACACGTCGGGAACGGTCCGGATCTCGTCCTCGAGATGGGTGGCGACCTGCCGGAGCTGGTTCGAGTCGTAGCGCTTCGACGCTAGCGTGAGCGTCAGCACCGGCACGTCGTCGATCGTGTACGACTTCACCAACGGCGGCAGGGCTCCCTGAGGCGCCTGATCCATTGCCCCGGCGAGCTTCGCCTGCACCTTCGTGACGCTCGCCTCCTGGTCCTCGCCGACCTTGAAGCGGACGGTGACGAGCGCGTAGCCCTCGCCGGCCGTGGTGTAGACGTAGTCCACCCCCGGAATCTCCCACATCCGCCTCTCGATCGGCCGGCCGAGCAGGTTCTCCGCCTCCCTCGGGCTCGCCCCCGGCATGGCGGCGAGCACGTCGATCATCGGGACGGAGATCTGCGGCTCCTCCTCGCGCGGGGTGGCGATGATGCCGAGCAGCCCGACCAGCAGCGACGCCACCGTGACGAGCGGCGTGAGCTTGGACTGGAGAAACGCTTTGGCGATGCGTCCCGCGATACCCACGGTCAGTTTCCCGCACGCGTGGTGGTGCGCGGCGACTGCTCCTCGCTGCCCGGCACCACCACCCGGTCGCCGGCCCGGAGACCGCCGAGCACCTCCACCTGGTCCCCGACCACCGTGCCCAGACGGACCCAGCGCAGCTCGTCCCCGCTGGCGAGACGCACGAGCACTCCCGTGAGGTCACCCTCGCGCCGGATCGCGGCCAACGGGACCACGACCGCGCGCCGCTGTCCCTGCGGAAGCGACAGCGTGGCCGTGCTCCCGGGGAGCAGCAGTGCGTCGCGGTTGTCGACGACCGCATTCACCGTATAGGCGTTGCCCGCAGCTGCCGGAACCACGCCTTCGACCCTGGCGACCGTGCGGACGTCCTCCACGGTCGCAGCGATCACGGCGCCGCGACGCAGTGTGCGCGCCGCCTCGGGCGCGACGGTCACGACCACGCGCAGCCGCCGGCCGTCCTGCACAGTCACCAGCGGTGCGCCCGGCGCGGCGAAGGCGCCGGGATCGACGAACCGCTGCGTCACCACTCCAGCGAACGGGGCGCGAACCACCGCGTAGGCGGCGATGGCGGCCAGCTCCGCGGAACCGGCGCGCGCCTGCTGCACCGCCGCGTCCGCGCGCGCGAGCCCCGCTTCGGCGGCATCGAGCTGCGCCCGGGTCGCGGCGCTGTCGGCGTACAGCGCGCGGATGCGGCCGGCCTGCGTCACCGCTTCCTGGTAGCCCGCGTCTGCCGCGAGAAGCCCGGCGCTCACCTGCGATTGCTTCGCGGTGAGATCGCGGGCGTCGATGCGGACCAACGGCTGGCCCGCCGCCACCCGGTCGCCCTCGCGAGCGAGCACCGCCGTGACAGTCCCCATCAGCTTCGTGCTGAGCGTCGCCTGCGCGAACGGCTCCGCCACGCCGGCGGCATCCAGCGTAGCGTCGATGGTCGTGTCGGCGACGGTGACGGCGCGTCCCGGCGTGCGCGGGGTGGACGACGCCGGCGTCTCGCCGGTATCGCGCGCGCCGCATGCGCCGGCGGACAGCAGCGCACCGGCCAGCAGCAGTGGAAGAACTCTCGAGCGTCGCATCAGGCGTTCCTTGACTCAGCGGGGAAATGTGGCGAGTGGCGCGGATGCGTCGTCCAGGACGGCCAACGCCGCGGGATCGCGGCCGAGTGCCCTGCGACGATCGGCGCCGGCAGTGATGACCGCGTAGCGCGCGGCGGAGAACCCGAGTGCGCTCTGCGTTTCCACGGCGGCTGCGTCGAGCAGCTCGATCGCGGTGGCGAGGCCGCCCTCATACTTGCGGGCGACGATGCGGTGCGCCTCCGCGCTCTGCTCCACGGAGCGCTCGGCGATCGCGAGCCGCGCGAGGGTTGCGCGCAGCATGTTGCCGGTCTGCTCCTCCTCGAGCAGCGCGCGCTCGCGAGCCGCATCGGCCATGGCCCGCGCCACGTCCGCGCGACCGCCGGTTGCCTGCCGCTCGGCGATCTCGCTCGCTCCGGCGAACGGCGACCAGCTGGCCATTACCCCGACCGTCCAGCTCTTGTCGCC
>JANNOC010000328.1:0-5625 GCA_031398865.1 Gemmatimonadota bacterium
GACAGGATTGTCCTGGTTCGACGCGTTGCCGCCCGCCGCCGCGGCGGTGATCGCGTTGGCCCCCGAGCCGATCGCATCGTTGCTGACGATCACGCCGTCGATCACGTACAGTGGATCGGCCGCGGCGTTGATTGTCGTCACACCGCGCAGCTGCACCTGGATACCGCCGCCGGGCGCACCGGAGTTCTGCGACACGGACGCACCGGCGATCTTGCCGGCGAGCGCGTTCTCGATCGTCGGCGTCGGTGCGCGGGTGAGCTCCACGTCGCTCACGGTCGCGATGTCGTTGGCGGCGTTGCGGCGAGCCACCGACGTCGCCTCGCCCGTGATGACCTGTCCCTCGAGCAGAAGCACGTCACGATCGAGCGCGGTATTCACCTCGCCCTGCGCGCGCGGTACGGACAGCATGACGCCCTTGTAGCCGATGCGCCGGATGTTGAGTTGCACGTCCGTGTCCGGCACAAGCAGCGAGAAGCGTCCTTCGTCACTGGTGTACGTTCCCAGCGTCGTGCCCACGACGCGGACGCTGGCACCAGGGAGCGCTTCGGCGCTCCCGGAGGCCGTCAGCCGCCCGGTGACCCGTCGTTGCTGCTGCGCATCCACTCGATGCGCTGCCAGCGCGAGGAAAATGAGAAGGAACCAACCCGACTTTGCAGTACGCACGGAGGCCTCCACGGAGGAAAATTCCTTAGCTGCGCGGTGCGAGGGGGGTATTGCCCGAGGTTCGAGCATATGGCCGCTTGGCGGCGGCGTCAACAGCGCGGGGGCGCGGGATGCCGCGTGATCAGGGGCGCGGAGGGCGCTTCGCCGCGAGCTCTCAGCCGGGAATACGTCGTGGCGTCGGAGGGTCAGTTACGACTGACAACCGTTGGGCGCGTCGAAGCGGGCCGTCGCTTCGCCAATGAGTTCTCATCGCTCCTGAGCCAGGGGCACGGCGAGTGCAACGATCCCACCTGCGACTGCCACACCAACCCCGCGGGCGCCGCCGAGTGCCACGCCGCGCGGGCTTCCGGAGGACACCAGCACTGATGCGGATCGCCATTGCGGGCAAGGGCGGGAGTGGGAAAACCACCATCGCGGGCACGCTCGCCAGGATTCTTGCGCGCGACGGCCGCGCCGTGCTCGCCGTGGATGCGGACACCAACCCGAACCTTGCCGCGACGTTAGGCATTCCCGCGGCCCAGGCTCAGGACATCGTGAGCCTGCCGCGCACCCTGATGGAGCGCCAGACGCAGGCCGATGGCACAGTGAAAGCGGTGTTCACGCAGAATGCAGAGACGGTGTTGAACCAGTACGGTGCGACCGGCCCCGATGGGGTGAAGCTCATCATCATGGGGAAGGTGGGGCACGGCGGCGCGGGGTGAATGTGCGGTGCCCACGCCACGGTCCGTGGCCTTCTCGGTGAGCTCGTCACGAATTCGGATAGCCGCCGCGACATCATCGTCGACATGGAAGCCGGGCTCGAGCACCTCTCGCGAGGAACAGGGAAGCACGTGTCGCGCTTTCTCGCGGTGGTCGAGCCGTATTACCGCTCCATGGAAACGGCCCGGCGCATCGTCGAGCTCGCGACCGAGCTCGGGATCGGCGAGGTGCAGGCGGTCGCCAACAAGGTTCGCGATGCCGACGATCGGAGGGCGATCGGGGAGTTCTGTGCCGCGCACTCGCTTCCGATCGTGGCCGAGATTCCGTACGACGACACGCTCGTGGCGTCAGAACGCGCCGGAGTTCCACCCATCGACGCGAACCCGTCGGCGCCCGCGGTTGACGCCGTGCGGCGGCTCGCGCACGTGCTGACGACGACGGGCTGAGGACCGTGGTCTCGCGGCACGAAGGTGCCGCAATTGTACCGCCGGCCTCGCGGGCAGCCTGTTCTACATCGTACTCAACCCGAACGGGACTCGACCCGTACATCCTCCGCTACGACGTCGAGAAGGACGTAGCCAGCGCGCCAGTCGCCATCCTTGGGCCGGCCGACCGAACCGGTATTCACGTAGTGCACACCGTTCACGATTCGGTGCCATGGCCTGTGCGTGTGCCCGAAGCGGAGCACATCGCCCGTTCTCACACCAACGGTCTGGCCCATCTTCTCAAGAAAGGTGTCGGGGCGGTCCTCGTCCACGTAGACGGTGTTGAGCACCTGATTCCCGTGCAGCAGCGTCACCGAAGGGCCCACGACGTGCCCGCCAACGGTCGGCGCCTCGAGGCGAGGACTCGGGGAAGGTGTCATATTCGATCATCCGAATATGAAAGGAGCGCCTTGCGGCAAGATGTCGAGATTCTACCGCGACCCTCCCCCGTGATCACCGGCGAAGCCGTTACTCGCTCATGGCGTGGCTTCTGCCCAACCCTCGCGCAACGGCGCCGGGACCGCGCCATCGCGTTCTCTCTCGATCCGCCGTGAGGCTTCCCGCTCCTTCCATAGCGAATACACCGCTGGAATGACGACGAGCGTGAGCACGGTGCTGGAAAGCATGCCCCCCCACCATCGGGGCGGCGATGCGCTTCATGACGTCCGCGCCCGTCCCCTGGCTCCACAGGATCAGGAGCAAGCTGGCCATGATCGCGATCACGGTCATCATCTTCGGCCGCACGCGAGCGCGGAGTCGCGCTGCTGCTGGATCTGCTTGGCCTGCGCGCTCCCCACGCCGGGGAAGAGCGACGGCATGTCCATCACACTGCCCTCGTTCAACGGCGGCATGAACTCGCTGCCGAGGCCGGACCACGGGAGCTCACACCGGGCGCGCGCGTGGGGCCGGCGGCGCTCCCGCGGTCGCTCGCAGCCGCACGTATGCCACACCGAGGATGACTCCGTACAGAAGGTGCCCCATCAGGCTCCCCAGCGCGACCGGGCGCATCGGCGGCATCCGCAGCGCCGCGAACGGTGCCATGCCGAGGAGCACCGGCATGAGGATGAGGCCGCCGACCACCCACCACACGACACCCCACGCTGCGCCTAGCGTCGCGCCGGCCTTGTATCCGATCGCCCGCGCGCCGAGCAGCCAGCCGAAGATCGCGCCAATCACTGCGCTGTTGAACAGGTGGTATAGCCAGCCCACGGCGAGACTCTCGGAGTGGACGACCATCGCAACCATCGCCATCATCGGCATCTGGCCGCCGTCCGGCGTGGGTGCGTTCATCATCTGCATCATCATGCCGAAGACGAGACCGGCAAGCAGACCGGCGAGCGCGCCAGCGACGAGCTTCGATTGCATGGACAGATTCTCCTATTGGTAGGTGACACATCCGATCAGACTTCTGGAGGCAAGCTCACGCCGCGAACCCGTCGACGCGGAGCGCGGCCACGACGCGCGCGCGGAGTACGTCGCAGTTCGCATGTCTGCGGCGTGTGCGCCCCAGCGTCTCGAGGAACGCGCGCTCGAACTCGAGCTGTGGGAAGCACCGCGAACACAGCGCGAGATGCTCGCGAATGGCCTCCGTTCGCTCGGCGGTGAGCTCGCCGTCGAGGTAGTCCCAGAGCTGCCGCATGACGGCATCGCAGTCGAGGAATGGTCGCATCTCGTTCATGTGCTGAGCTCCGTCCCGGCAGAAGTATCCGACGCGCCCCCTACGAGCCCGGCATCGCGCGCATGCACGAGGAGTGTCTCCTGCAGCAGCCGCCGCCCGCGGAACAGTCGCGAGCGCACGGTGCCCACCGGCACGCCGAGCACCGCGGCCGCGGCGAGATACGACTGGTCCTGCACGTCCACCAGGATTACCGCGTCGCGGAACTCGTCAGGCAGGTCTGCCAGCGCTCGATCAACGGCGTCGGCCAGGTCAACGCCTGCGAAGAGCTCGCCATAGCCACTTTGCTGCGCAGACGCGTGCAGGGCCGCGGCCGCCAGCGCCTCGAGCTCCGCGTCGTCGCACGCAACCTGCCGGCGCTCGCGCGTCTGCGTGCGGAGAAAGGCGCGCCGGCAGATTGTGAAGAGCCAGCCACGACACTCCGTGCCCGGTGCGAATGTGTCCCATGCACGATAGGCTCGCAGGAACGTCTCCTGGACGAGATCCTCGGCGTTGGGCTCACCGCGCGTGAGCGAAAGCGCGTAGCGCGCCACGTCCGGAAGCCAGCGCAGCGCCTCATCCCGAAAGCGAAGATCCTTCTCGCGTTTCTCGCGATCGCTCAGCTCTGTCATGCTCCGACAAGACACGCCGCAGGAGATTGGTTCCCGGGGGTGTGCCCCCCGCGTCTTGTCCCCGTGACTCGCTACATTCCCGGGGACGCCAACGAGTCGGGATCAGCCGTCCCGCCGCGCGGGGCCTCTCGCACCCGCCGTAATACTTCCCGCTCCTTCCAGAGCGAATACACCGCCGGAATGACGACCAGCGTGAGCACGGTGCTGGACAGCATCCCCCCACCATCGGGGCGGCGATGCGCTTCATGACATCCGCGCCCGTCCCCTGCCTCCACAGGATCGGCAGCAGACTCGCCATGATCGCGATCACGGTCATCATCTTCGGGCGCACGCGCGACCGCCCCCTGCTCCACCGCGGCGTCCACATCCGCGCGATCGCGAAGCAGTCCGGCGTCGCCTCGTTCCCGGTACGCGTGGTCGAGATAGATCAGCATGATGACGCCGGTTTCCGCCGCGCGCAGGCACATCGCCCGGAATGGGCAACGGCCTGGAGCGGCTCACGAGCAAGTCGTTGTGAGGTGGACTACGCCCTTGGGGGGGGAAGCTCGGGCGGAAGCTTGATCGAAGGCCGTGTCAGCACGGCGAGGTCCGCGATCGAAGACGGCATCGCGTCAGGCGCACGCAGCAGCTCACTGGCAGACGCGAGCGCAATCGGCGCGCACGGGGTCATGGACTGGCAGCCCTCGGGAACCCAGGGGAAGTCGCACGGCGCGTGGTGCCCGGACTCTCCACCAGATTTCTCCTGGGTCATGCCCGTCATGTCCATCCCAGGCATGCTCATTCCGGACATGTCTGCCATCATGTCCGGTGCGGCCATCGCCGCGCCGCCGGTCATGTCACACGCGAAGCCGCTCCCCACCCACGCGAGGTGGGCGACAAGAACGGTCATGACAAGCGCTGTGATTCGACGGAGGCGTGGCATCATCTGAAGTATAACAAGGACGCCCGGTGGGAAGTTCCCGCAACCCCCTGGGAGGCATTCCGCTCAAGCCACAGCGCCCCGGTGAATGGCCGCGCGTTGACGCCGACCGAGTGGCAGGCTCACACCTGTGGCGGCACGCCTCGCTCCTGCTCCCGGCTATATGCCGCGTGCAGCCTTACCGGCGCCTGCCGGCGCGCTCGCAGCTTGAGGTTCATGATCTCGACGAAGAGTGAGAATGCCATGGCGAAATAGATGTAACCCTTCGGGATGTGCTGCCCGAAACCCTCCGCGATCAGCGCAACGCCAATCAGCAGCAGGAAGCTGAGCGCGAGCATTTTTACGGTGGGATGACGGCCCACGAATGAGCTGATCGCTCCGGCGAACACCAGCATCACGGCAACCGCGACGACCACGGCGATGATCATCACGGCGAGATCGTCCGCCATGCCGACGGCGGTGATCACGGAATCGAGAGAGAACACGATGTCGAGCAGAACGATCTGGATGAGCACGGAGGCGAACGAGGCGGCGACCTTCTTCGACGACGTGCCGTGGTCGTCGCGGTTGCCG
>JANNOC010000407.1:0-1806 GCA_031398865.1 Gemmatimonadota bacterium
GGCCACGCCCAGCCTTCTTTCGCTCGCTTCGCACCGAGCTATGGCGGGCAGGCACAGTCTGCGCGCATGGCCTACGCGCCGAGCGATGGCTGGCAGGCTCGCGAAACTGGCGAAACGCCGTCCGATCCGGGTCGTGTAACCGCCCGCCGCCTGAATCGAGCCGAATACAACAACACGATCAGAGACCTGCTTGGCGTTGACGTCCGGCCGGCGGACGACTTTCCGCAAGACGACTCGGGCTACGGCTTCGACAATATCGGCGACGTGCTGTCGCTCTCGCCCGCGCTAATGGAGAAGTACGTCACGGCGGCCGACCGGGTGGCGCGCCTGGCGCTGTTCGGGCCCGCGCCGACCGAGGCGACGCTGACGCGGTTGCGATCCGAAGGACGTCGCGTCCGCGAGTCGCGTCTCGTCCCCGCTGAGTACGACCTCACCGGGCTCAGCCTCCCCAACGCGTTTCACGCGGTCCACCGCGTGCCGGTCGACGGCGATTATGTCATCCGCGTCGTCCTGGGAGGCACACGTCCCAAGGCCTCTGAACCCGTCACCGTGTCGCTCTGGATCGACCAGCAGGAGGTGCGGAGCGTCCCGCACGATCCTGACCAATCGGCGACGTTCGGGGTCGATCGCCAGGACTTCGGCGGCCAGACTGCAGAATTCCGAGTGAGGTTGACCGCGGGCGATCGCTGGCTGTCGGTCGCGATCCCGCGCATCTTCGAGGGCCTTCCAGCCCGTTATAGCGGCCGGCATCCTTCGAGGCGCCCGGGCCCGCCAGCGGCGACATTCACGCCAGAGGAGGGTGCCACAGCAGAGCGGCTCGCGCTGCTCCGCAAACGCTTCGACGATGCGCAAGCGGGGCTCGAAAACGTCCCGGTGAACGGCGTCCGCGTGAGCGGCGTCGAGGTTGCCGGGCCGTACTCGCACGCGACCGGACCGTCGCGCGAGAGCATCGACAAGATCTACACCTGCGGTCACGGGAACCGCGGACACCAGCGTTGGTGCGCGGTGCGCGTCGTCGCCGATCTCGCCCGGCGCGCATTTCGACGGCCGATCCCTCAACGCGAGCTGGACCTGTACGTCGCCCTCGTTCGCCTCGCCGAGCGCCATGAACGTTCCGCCTTCGCTCGGGGGAAAGCCTCCGAGCTTCGGCGGACAAGTCCTTTTACGGAAGGTCTCGCGGTGGGCATCCAGGCCCTTCTGGTGTCACCCGATTTCCTGTTCCGCATCGAGCGCGACCCACGCGACGCGCGCCGCGCGCTCCCCTCGACTCGTATTCGCTCGCTCGGGGCAGACGGGGCAGGCCGCCGGATCGCCGCCACGCACCCGATCACCCAGCGCGAGCTGGCATCGCGCCTGTCCTATTTTCTCTGGGCGAGCACGCCGGATCCCGAGCTGCGCCGCGCGGCCGATCACCGAAGGCTGGCCGAACCCGGGGTTCTCGCCGCGCAGGTGCGACGGATGCTGCGCGATCCCAAGGCGCGCGCGCTTGCGGAACATTTCGGCGGCCAGTGGCTGCAGTTCCGCGCGCTCGAATCGACCACGCGCGACCGTGATCGCTTCCCCGACTTCGAAGACTACCTCCGGCTTTCGATGCGCCGCGAAACGGAGTTGTTTGTCGAACACATCGTGCGGGAAGACCGCAGCATCCTCGACTTCATCGACGGCCGGTATTCGTTCGTCAACGAACGCCTGGCGCGGCATTACGGGCTGGCCGGCGTCTCGGGGCCGGAGTTCCGGCGCGTCGACCTCACCGGCTCGCCGCGCGGCGGGGTGCTGACCCACGCGAGCGTGCTGACCGTCTCCTCC
>JANNOC010000439.1:0-6231 GCA_031398865.1 Gemmatimonadota bacterium
CCCGCAATCGAAAATCACCCGCGGTTTCCGAAGCGCACTAACGTGGGCTTCATGGAGGTCGTCGACCGGGGGCATATCCGGCTCCGGCGTCAACGAGAACGAGATGGCGCGCGTCCGCGAGCTCGCTCTCGACTTTGTCCAGCCGGCCCGCGAGCTGAACGATCTGCGTGAGGCGCTGGTGCTCGCGGCCGAGCGACGCCAGCAGCTTCGAGTCGCGGAGCGTCTTGGGGTCGAGCAGGTCGCGCTCGACGTCAGCCGCCCGAGCGACCGCCTCCGCGAGACGGTCGCGGAGACTCAGCTCTTCTTCTCGTACTTCTGCCGGAAGCGCTCAACGCGCCCGGCGGTGTCCACCAGCTTCTGCTTGCCCGTAAAGAACGGGTGGCAGTTCGAGCAGATATCGGTGTGAATCTCCGCCTGGGTTGAGCGGGTCGTGAACGTATTGCCGCAGGCGCACTGCACCTTCGCCGTGGCGTACACGGGATGAATATCGGTCTTCACGGAAGCCTCGATGAACTTTGAAATGAAGCAGGGTAATCTAATCAACTGCTGGCGTAAAAGACAAGCGGACAAGGGTTTGGAAGTTTGACACGGCGTCCGGCACGTCGTAAGTTGGCGCGCGGCGTCCGATTCGGCGCGGCTCTCCCCTAACTCCGCTTTGTCGTAATGCGCACCGCTGACTTTCTCGCGACCGTTCCCCTCCTCAGCCAACTCGATATCGCGGAGATCGAACATCTCGCGGAGGTGACGCGCGAGAAGATGTACCCCAAGGGCAGCGTCATTCTCTTCGAGGACGATCCCGGCGATTCGCTGTTCATCGTGCACTCGGGACGCGTGAAGGTCGTGCTCGTGGGAGAGGACGGACGCGAGGTGATTCTGGGCGTGCTCGGCGTGGGCGAGTACTTCGGCGAGCTGTCACTCATTGACAATCAGCCACGCTCCGCGCACGTCATCGCGATGGAGGACGCGTCGCTGCTCGTACTCCGGCGCGACGATTTCCAGCGGCGCGTGGAGGCATCGCCGGCGGTTGCGTGGTCGATGCTGCTGGAGCTGTCGCGGCGGCTGCGCCGCGCCGACGGCAAGATCGGCGGGCTCGTGCTTTTGGATGTGCCGGGCCGCATCGCGAGGCTGCTCCTCGATTTCGCCGAAGAAGCCGGCAACCCCACCATCCAGAAGCCGCTCACCCATCAGACGATCGCGCAGATGATCGGCGCGAGCCGGGAAACGGTGTCGCGCACCATGCGCGAGTTTCAGGATGCCGGCTGGATCACCGTGGAGCGGCGC
The DNA here is from genome assembly GCA_031398865.1 of Gemmatimonadota bacterium. Lineage (GTDB taxonomy): Bacteria > Gemmatimonadota > Gemmatimonadetes > Gemmatimonadales > Gemmatimonadaceae > JANNOC01. The sequence continues at coordinate 1,282 of JANNOC010000439.1, forward strand.
GCGATTTCCGTGGTGGACCGACCCGCCCTCGAGAAGCGCGCGCAGGCGCGCGTGTGACCGGCATCACTCGCACCGGGTGACTGTCTTCCTTTCGCCGGTTACGCGCGCGCGCGAGATTTGTGCGATGCGCAAGGCGCCGCGGTCATGAGCTTTCGTGTCCAGTTCTGGGGCACTCGTGGATCCATTCCGAGCCCCGGCAGCCAGACCGTCCGCTACGGCGGCAATACGCCGTGCGTGGAAGTCCGCACCAAGGATGGATGGCTCATCATCCTCGACGCCGGCACCGGCATTCGAGAGCTGGGACGATCACTTATCCAGCGCGCGAACGGCGCACCCATCGAAGGCGATATTTTTCTCACCCACGCGCATTGGGACCACATTCAGGGGCTGCCTTTCTTCGGCCCTATTTTCCAGCGCGGCAACCATTTCACGATCTGGGGCTCGAAGTCGCTCGAGACGAGCATCGACCGCGTGGTGCGTGATCAGATGTCTCCGGTGGTGTTTCCCGTTACCTTCGAGCAGCTGGACGCGGCCATTGACTTCCGCGAGCTGCTCGAGGAGCGCTGCCAGGGGAACGGCTACGAGGTCAGTGCCATGCGCGTCCGGCACCCGGGGGGGGCGTTGGGGTATCGTTTCACGGAGCGTAACGCCAAGCGCCGCGCGCTCGTCTATATCTCGGACAACGAGCTGAGCGCGACCGCAACGTATGACTCGCCGGAAAGCTGGCGCTCGGATCTCGTGACGTTCGTGCGGGGCGCCCGCGTCCTGATTCACGATACGATGTACACGATCGAAGAGTACGACCATCATCGCGGCTGGGGGCATTCGACCTATCGCGACGCGGTGGAGCTGGCGCTCGAGGCCGAGGTGGAAACGCTGGTGCTGTTCCACCACAAGCCTGAACGGCATGACGACGAGGTGGACCAGCGCGCGGACGAGTGCCGCGCGCTCGCGGCGAGCCGGGGCAGCACGCTCAAAGTCGTCGCGGCCGCGGAAGGATTGACCCTGACAGTCTAGCTGTCTCTTCAAGGAGAAGACCATGAAGTGGTCCACAACGCTGGTCACCGTGGTATGTGGCGGCGCATTGCTCGCAACCGCGACACCAGTGGGTGCGCAGGCCGGAAGCGACGGGCGACCCACGGTCGCGGTCATGTATTTCGGCAACGGGGCGCTTGGCAAGGCGCACGAGGAGCTGGCGCCCCTCAGCACGGGGATCGCCGACATCCTCATCACCGAACTGTCGTCCAACCCCCGCATCCGCGTAGTGGATCGTGAGGAGCTGCAGAAGCTCGTGGATGAGCAGAACCTCAGTACCGGTGATCGTGTCAGCAAAGAGACCGCCGTCAAAATCGGTAAGATCCTCGGCGTGCATCACATGATCTTCGGCGGGTTCGTGACCGACCTGAAGGGCAACATGCGGCTGGACTCGCGCGCCGTGAACGTCGAGACGTCCGAGGTCGAATACGTCGAGACGGTCTCGGACAAGACCGAGAATCTGATGACGATGATCGTGCGGCTCGCGGACAAGATGAACAAGGGCATGAAGCTGCCCGATATGCCCAAGAACGTGCGCGAGTCGAGTCATGAATCCGCCAAGCGCGTGCCGTTGCAGGTCGTCATGCTGTACTCGCGCGGCGTCACCGCCGAGACGAATGGGAATCGCGGCGAGGCCGTGCAACTGTATCGCGCGGTGCTCGACAAGTTTCCCGAGTACGAGCCGGCGCGTCGCGCGCTTGCCAACGCCGAGAAGCCAGGCGCATAGCTCTGCCGTTCCTCCGTTCACCGCCGGCGATCGCTGCTGATCGCCGGCGCTGTGCTGTCCCCCCCTGTCGGCATCGTCAGTGAAGCCTCTGCTGATTACGGCCGTCGGACGCACCATCACGAGCGCACCGCTCGGCCGGCGTGAGGACGACATCGAGGTTCGGCGCGTTCCAGTGCTCCCGACGCCAGGGGCACTGGATCCCGAGCGCCCGACGGTCATTCTGCTCGACCGGACGCTCCTGCACAGCATCGGCGACGATCGGCAGCAGCTCGTTTCCCTCGCCGGCCTCGCCGCGCTCGTCGGCCACGGCGAGCCGGGGGAGGACGAGCCGCCCGCGCACTTTCCCGCCGACCTCCTCACCAGCTATGTCCCTGGGGGCGTGCCGGTCGGCATGCTCATCGCGGCGCTGCGCGGTGGGTTTCGACACGCCGTGTCGATGGTGGCCGAGCGGGCGGCGCGTGTGTCCGAGCAACAGCGCTATCGCGAGCTCACCGACCTCACGCGCGTGGGCGTTGCGCTCTCCATCGCGCGGGACCTCATCCGGCTGCTGGAGCTGATCCTCCGGCAAGCGCGCCGCATCACGAACAGCGACGCGGCATCCCTGTACCTGGTCGAGCGCGATGATCAGGGCAAGGCGTCCTCTCTGCGCTTCAAGCTCTCGCAGAACTACTCGCTCCCCAACCTTCCGCTGAGCGAGTTCACCGTTCCCATCGATCACAGCAGCCTCTCCGGCTATGCGGCGGCCACCGGTGAGCCATTGGTGATTGCCGACGTGTATCTGCTCTCGGAGGATGCGGAGTACAAACAGAATCGCAGTTTCGATGAGAAGTTTGGCTACCGCACGAAGTCGATGCTGGTGATCCCCATGAAGACGCACCGGGACGAGGTGATCGGCGTGCTGCAGCTGATCAATCGCAAACGCACGCCTGACGCGAAGCTCTCATCGGCCGACGCGGTCGAGCGCGAAGTACTGTCGTACGATCACCGCTCGGTGGAGCTGGTGAGCGCGTTGGCATCGCAGGCCGCCGTCTCCATCGAAAACAGCCTGCTGTACGAGAGTATCGAGCGATTGTTCGAGGGCTTCGTCACCGCGTCCGTCACGGCGATCGAGTCGCGCGACCCGAGCACGTACGGGCACTCCGGCCGCGTCGCGACGATGAGCGTGGGCCTCGCCGAAGCGGTGGACCGCGGCGGAGTCGGCCCGTACCGGGGCGTGCGCTTCAGCCGTGAGCAGCTGCGCGAGCTGCGCTACGCCGGCCTGCTGCACGACTTCGGCAAGGTCGGCGTACGCGAGCAGGTGCTCATCAAGCAGAAGAAGTTGTATCCGTCGGATCTGGAGGTCATCCGGCACCGCTTCGGGTATCTCATGCAGGGCGCCGATCTCGCATTCGAGCAGGCGCGCGCTGAACATCTGCTGTCACACGGGCGTGACGGCTACGACGACTACGTCGCGCGTCTGGAGCGCGAGCGCGGGCTGCGTCGCGACGAGCTGCAGCGCTTTCTCAAGGCGGTCGTCGCGGCGAACGAGCCGACGATCGTGCCCGCGGGAAGCTTCGAGGAGCTGCAGAAGGTCTCGCGGCTCTGGTACACCGACTTCGACGGAGCACAGCACCCCATGCTGGACGACGACGAGCTCCGCTATCTCACGATCCGCAAAGGAACGCTGGACGATGAAGAGCGGCGTGAGATCGAGTCGCATGTGACGCACACCTTCCGCTTTCTCCAGCAGATCCCGTGGACGGCCGAGTTGCGCGGCGTCCCGCACATCGCGTACGGACATCACGAAAAGCTCAACGGCGCCGGCTATCCGCGCGCGATCGTGGGAGAGGACATTCCCGTGCAGACGCGCATGATGACCATCGCGGACATCTACGATGCGCTCACGGCCACGGACCGGCCCTACAAGCGCGCGGTGTCAACCGATCGGGCGCTGGATATCCTCCGCATCGAGGCGAAGCAGGGCATGCTGGATCGTGATCTGCTCGGGACATTCGTCGAAGCCCGGGTGTACGAACAGGGGCGGTTAGGCAGCGGCGCCGGGAAGGCCTGAACGAGACGCTGGAGGCCCGGGACCAAGGACTGCGAACCTAGGCCCTTCCTTGTTCCTGCCCCCCGTACACTTTTTTCTCCCTCCGCCGTCGTCGCCAATCCATCCCCATGAAGGCGACTGTCCCCAGCAGACACAGCACCCCGAGCCAATCCCCCACCCGCACGTACAGCGTCCGCACCGCTGTCGTCTCCGCCATATAACTCCGGGTGGCCGGCACGAACAGGTCCGTCGCATCGCGCACTCGCCCCAGCGGATCGACGTATCCCGAAATCCCCGTGTTCGCGGAGCGTATGATTCCGATCCGGTTCTCGATGGCACGCAACGCGAGATGCGCATGATGCTGGTACGGCGCGGTGCTCCGTCCAAACCAGGCGTCGTTGGTGATGTTCAGCAGGAGATCGGCCCCCTCGCGCCGGAAATCGCGCGATAGCTGCGGAAAGATGGATTCGTAGCAGATGAGCACGCCCACCTCGCCGAACGCGAGTCGAAATGGTGTGGTCGACGTGCCCCGTCCAAAACCTCCGAAGTAGTCGATCCCGGCGAACCACTCCGGATTCACGAAGGGCACGCGCTCGACGATGGGCACGAGATACGCCTTGCGGTACGCTGGCTGGCCACCAACCTCCCCGGCAGTGTCGGCGAGCATCGCGGCGTTGTAGTAGTCGTAGTCGCCCCTTCCCCTCCAGACCAGATCCACCGTGCCGAACAGCAGCGGGGCGCGCTCCACGCGCGCCAGCGCGCGCAGGGTGTCGCTCCATTGCGGATTCTCCGCGAGGAACCCGGGCATCGCGGTCTCCGGCCAGACCACCAACGCAGGGTCGCTCGCGCGATAGACCTCTCGTGTGAGCGCCGCCGCGATCCCGACAAATGCGTCCCGATTCTGGCCGCGCAGCTTCTCGTCCTCAGGAATGTTGGGTTGCACGACGGCAATGCGAGCGAGGGGCATCAGCCTGGTGGTGCGCATGCGCCATGATCCGTACGCGCCGACCGCCCCGGCGAGCAGCAGAACTCCCGTGACACGCAGCAGCACCGCGCGTCGCGAGCGGAGCAGGTATCCGTCCGCAAGGAGCCCGCTCGTCGCCGCGATCCAGAAGCTGATGCCTCGCACGCCACTCAGATCCGCGATCTGCGCCATCAC
>JANNOC010000216.1:0-2103 GCA_031398865.1 Gemmatimonadota bacterium
CTCTTCGCCGAGCTTGCGAGTCACCAGATAAATGCGGCCAACTGGTTCCTTGGATCGGCGCCAAACGCCGTCACCGCTAGCGGCGGTATCTACCGTTTCAATGACGGCCGCGAGGTCCCTGATCACATTTACGCCATGTGGGAGTACCCGGGGGGACGCACGGTGACGTATTCCTCGCTCGAATCCAACGCGCTCGAGAATCGCTACGAGGTGTTCTTCGGCACGAAGGGAACACTCCTCGTGCGGAACGAAAACGAGGCGTTGCTCTTCGAGGAAGGCTCGGCCGCTGCGCGCCAGACCGGCGTGGCGGTCTCGCCGCGGGAAGGGGTCGCGGCGGCGGAAGCTTCTGAAACCCGCCCTGGCAACACGGCAGCAGCATCCGCGGCCGGCGCCGCCGGCACGACAACGAACGCGGAAACGCCTGCAGCGCCGACAGGCCGTCCGCCGGCGACACGCCAGGAGATCTCGCGGTTCTGCGCGGCGGTGCGCGTCGGAACACCGGTGGCGTGCGGTCCCTACGAGGCCATGCACTCCGCGCGCGCGTGCATTCGCGGCAACGAGGCGATCCAGAAGAAAATGCGGCTGGACGTGTAATCGGACGCGTGTGAGGGATAGTGGGAAGTCAGCAGCGGGGTGAGCGCGGCGGGGTCACGTCAGGCCCACGGCGCCTCGGCCTGGGCGTTCGCCCGGTTCACTCCCCCACCGCCACAGTCCGTCCCGTCCGCGCCGAGTGATAGATCGCCTCGACGATCGCGACGCTCTTGCGTCCTTCGCGCGCGTCGCACATGGGCGTGCGTCCGGATCTGATCGCGTCGACAAAGTCTGCGATGACTCGTGCGTGGGGCGCGGCGTCCGCTACGGTGGCCGTTACCGCGCTTGCTCCGGATGACGGTGGAGCAACCCTGACGGTTTCCGATCCCTCACTCCGCAGGTCCACGGCGACGAGCGTGTCCTGCTCGATGATGAGCGTGCCCTCGCTCCCCGTCAGCTCCAGTCGCCGCGCGTACCCGGGATACACCGACGTCGTGGCTTCGATGACGCCAATCGCTCCGTTGCGAAAAGTGAGTACCGCCGCGGCTGTATCTTCCGATTCGATCAAGTGGACGCGGGTCGCGATGGTCGCCGCCACCGACGCGACGGGCCCAAACATCCACTGCAACAGGTCCACGGTGTGGATCCCCTGGTTCATCAGCGCGCCGCCGCCGTCGAGCGCAAGCGTGCCACGCCACCGGGAGTCGCCGTAATACTCGGGCGGGCGGTGCCACTTCACGCGGCCCGAGGCCATCACGGGCTTCCCCAGGCGTTGGTCGTCGATCAGACGCTTGACGCGAGCGATGTCAGGCTTGAGTCGATCCTGAAAGAACACACCGACCTGCACGTTGCGCCGCTCGGCGGCGACAATCACCGCGTCGGCGCGCGCGGTCGAAATGTCGAGAGGCTTCTCGACGAGGACGTGCAGGCCGCACTCGATGGCTGCAATGGCCTGCTCCGCGTGCAGGCCCGAAGGGCTCCCTATGGCGACGATGTCGAGCGGCGTGTGCGCGAAGAACCGCGAAAGGTCGTCATACGCCGTTGCCCCCGCGGCGCCAGCGAGATGCTGCGCGTTTGCGAGCGTGGGGGAGTAGACGGCGGAGACTTCGACGCCAGGCAGCGACCGCGCCGCTCGCACATGCGTGTCGCTGATGTTCCCGGCGCCGACGATGCCGATGTGCATAGAGCAGGGTACCGGGTGCACCTTTCAGGTACGGGACGTTTCCCCGATCACCACTTCCTGTTTCTTGTCATCAACCGATCCGCTGGCCCGTCTGCAGCGCGGCTCTCGTCATGCAGAGTGCGAAATTCGCGACGGTTGGGAGTGGGGAGCTCGAAGTTGGGAATTGTCACCGTGCGCTCCTCTTCACCAGCTGTGCATCGTCCCGTCCTGTTTGCGCGCGACCGGCAGATATGCCGGCTCATAGGGATATTTCGCCGCCAGCAGCTCGTCGATGTCGACCCCGAGCCCGGGCGCGTTGCCTGGGTGCATCGCACCGTCCGCGAACGTGTAGGCGTGCGGGAACACGCGGTCGGTGTCCTCAGTGTGCCGCATGTATTCCTGGATCCCGA
>JANNOC010000485.1:0-10501 GCA_031398865.1 Gemmatimonadota bacterium
TCCGCGTGATGAGAATGCGCTGCACGACGACCATGATCACCGCGAGCACCGGCACGGCCACGAGCAGCCCCGCGGGTCCCATCACCTTTCCGACGACCAGCACCGCCATGATCGTCAGTACCGGTGGCAGGTTCACTTTCCTCGAGGTGATCAGCGGCATGATCACCTGCCCTTCCAGCAGATGAATCACCACGCCGAGCAACGCGACGAGCAAGGCATGTCCCCCCGGACCGAACGCGCCCCAGCCGTCGCCGCCCATGACGAACAGCGCGGGGAGCAGCGTGGACACGAGCGTACCAAAGAAGGGGACAATGGCCACGACGCCGGTGAACACCCCGAAGGTGAGCCAGTACGGGACATCGAGGATATACAGTCCGATGGCGGTCAGAACGGCGAGCACCGCCATGGCGATGAGTTGACCGACGATCCACGAACGCAGCGTAACGGCCAGATCGCCGAGTACGTCACGCGCGAGGTCACGATGAATCGGCGGGAAGAGCGCGATCAACCACTCGCGATACAACCCGGGATAGAAGGAGAGGTAGATCGCCATCACGAGCACGGAGAAGACGTTGATGAAGCCGTGCACGAGGCCGACCACCTTGGGTACGACGTCCGTGAACATCCCCGAGAGCTGCTCGTACACGGCGAGCAGCACCTTGTGTTCGCCGGGCGTCCACACCGCGCCGAGCGCGGGGATGGCCGCGACTGCGCGATCGATGCCGGTCTCCCAGTTCTCGATGTAGTTGGGGAGCACTTTGACGAGCTGCTGCGTCTGCTCGATAACCGGCGGCACCAGCAGCCAGAACAACCCGGCGACGCCCGCAAGTGTCGCGGCCAGCGCCACGCCAAGCGCAGCGCTTTTCGGCATGCGAAAGCGCCTGACAAAGAAATCCGCGACCGCTCCCAGATACAGGGAGATCAGGATCGCGAGAAAAAGGAGCAGTAGAAGATCGGCAATCGAGCCGAACAGCCACAGCAGCAGGACCGTGAGAACGGTCCCGGTCAGAATCGGCGCGTAGCGAAAGCGCCGAGGGGCAACGCTGGTCAAGTCCTCTTTTTCTCGTCCGGAAGATCTTCGATTTCGGCGGAGACGGCTTCCTCGTCGGTCTGTCGCCCGCCGGCCGCGCCGGCTCCGAGTTGTTTGCTCCCCGGCGATCCGGCAGGAAGCATACCCATCTTCTGCTTGAGCGCGAGCAGCCGGGCCTCGGCGCTCGCGGGACCTGTGCTCTTCTCCAGGCGTTTGAAGTCGCTGGCAAGCTTGTCACCGGAAAACTCTTCCTCGATCTCCGTGGACGCCTTCAGCTGCCGCTCGTTCTGCTCGATCTTCTCTTCCATCCGCGCGAACGCTTCGAAGGCGGAGGACTCCGACATCGACGACATCGTGTCGGAGATGCACTTCTGCGCCTGCGCGCGCCGCTGCCGGGCGAGCAACAGGTTCTTCTTGCGCTTGGCCTCTTCGATCTTTTCGTTAAGATCACGCAGGGAGTTCTTGAGCTTCTCGGTTTCGGAGCGGTGTGATTCCCAGGCCGTCTCCAGCTGCTGGCCATGGGAGAGATGCTCGCCGTGCCTGACGAGTGCCTGCTTGGCGAGGTCGTCGCGGCCCTCCTGCACCGCCAGCATGGCGCGCTTCTCCCAGTCTTCGGCCTGACGGAACTCGGCGTCCGCCTGGTCGCGCAGGCGCTTCTCGTCGGCGATCGCGGCGGCGACCTGCTGCTTCGCCTTCACGAGCTGCGTGCGCATGTCGACGATGATCTGGTTCAGCATCTTCTCGGGGTTTTCCGCCGAAGAGATCAGATCGTTGATGTTGGATCGGAGGAGGCTCGACAACCGGTCAATGAGGCCCATGGCTAGCGGTCCTCGCGGAACGAAGCGAACTCGCGAATGTGCGACGCGAGCGCGAGCGTGATGCTCTCGTAGCTGGCGAGGAATTCCTCGTAGTCGAGGTGCGAGAGCTCCATCGCTTCGGTCAGGACGATGGCATTACTCTCGATGCCGTACGAGCCGTGAATCAAGTCGGTGGCATTGAGCTGCAGGAGCCGCTTGTTGAGCGTGGCGCCCTTGCCTTCGTCGTCAGGCACGTTCATCACCTTGACGCGCATGATGACGACCGGAGGGGAGTAGTGCACCACGACGGCGATGTCGAGGGCCCCGCCGGGCTTGACGATGTACAGGCCGGGCTCGACTTCCTCGTAGGTGGATCCTTCCGCGCTGAGACGGTCGAGAAAGCTCTCGATGTCTTCCCGTGTGACCATCGGTATTCCTGGCTGGGGTCTGGATGCCCTACGAGCGGACGCAACAATAAGTTTTCGCGGGCGGCGTTGCAGAAAAGTACCGCTGGCGGTGAGAGACGCTAGGAGGACTGTCAGCCCCCACTGCGCTTGATCTGCACCAGCCGCTCCTTCGCCAGCCGCCGTCCCGTCGGCGTCGCGGCCAGACCGCCGCCGGCCGTCTCACGGTAGCGAATGTCCATCGTGCGCCCAATTTCCCCCATCACATCGATCACTTCGTCCACCGGAATGGCGAAGGTGATCCCCGCAAGCGCCATCTCGATCGCCGCCAGCGCGATGGCCGAGCCGGTGGCGTTGCGAAACACGCACGGCAACTCCACCAAGCCGCCAAGCGGATCGCACACCAGCCCGAGCGTCCCCTGCATCGCGAGCGCGGTCGCGTGCCCTGCCTGTGATGGCGTTCCGCCGAGCATCTCCGTCGCTGCACCCGCGGCCATCGCAGCCGCCGCGCGCCGGTTTCGGCCTGACACCCGCCTTCCGCACCGGAGAGCGACGCGCGCTCCGCCACGACCGCGCCGATCAGCCCCGCCGTGGCGAGCGCGTTGACGACACGCTCGTCCGATATGCCTCGCGCGTGCGCCAGCCCGGTCAGCACAGCGGGGAGTACACCAGCCCCGCCCGCCGTAGGAGCCGCGACGATCACGCCCATCGCGGCGTTCACTTCCTGCACGGCAAGCGCGCGCGCGAGGATGTCGCGGAAGGGCGTGCCGGCGAGCGGGCCCGCGGGGCCGGTGCGCAGCTTCGCGGCGTCGCCGCCCACGAGGCCGGACGCCGAGTGCAGATCACCGACCAGCCCCTGCGACACCGCGCCGCGCATGATCACCAGCGCGCGCTGCAGTGCGTCACGGATCTCCTGCTCGGGACGTCCCTGATCCCTGGACTCCGCGGCGAGCGCCACCTGCGCAAGCGTGCGTCGTTCGCCCGGGCGCTCAGCGTCGCGAATGGCATCTGCGAGCGACTTGTACATCAGGCGCCGACCTTGTCCAGCCGATAGGCCCAGCGGACCCAGGGTAGCGTGCGAATTTCGTCCCGAACCGCTTCAGGCGCCGCGTCGTCCACCTCGATCACCATGAAGGCGTCGCCGCCACGCTCCTTTCTCGTCAGGCGTAGCGTCGCGATGTTGAGGTTGCGCTCAGACAGCAGCGTCGCGATGCGCGCCACGGAACCGCGCACATCCTCGGCGACGAGCACGATCGCGTGATAGCTCCCTGAGACTTCCACAGGGTACCCGTCAATCTCGGTGACGAGCACACGCCCCGCGCCCAACGACGCGCCGGTCATCACCGTCTGCCGGTCGCCGCGGGTCGCGGTAATGCGCACACTGTTGGGATGCGCGTCGTCCGCGAGCGTCGTCTTCTCGAAACGGTAGTGCAACTGCTCGCGCTCGGCGATGTCCAGCGCGGTGCGCAGCCGCTCGTCATCCGGACGAAACCCCATCAGTCCCCCGACGATTGCCTTGTCCGTTCCGTGTCCTTCGCCGGTGCGCGCGAACGAGCCGTGCAGCTCCACGAGCGCGCTCTCTGGCGTGCCGCCCACCAATCCGCGCGCGAGCAATCCCAGCCGGCACGCCCCCGCGGTGTGCGAGGACGATGGGCCGACCATGACGGGGCCGATGATGTCGAGCAGGGAAACCATAGAGAATCGTTAGGCTGTGGGCGGCGGTGAGTCGTGATCAGCCGACGGCGGACAGCCGAAGCGTGCGTGTCAGCAGCGGGCGCAGATACCGCCCGGTGTGCGACGCATCCACGAGGGCGACATCCTCCGGCGTGCCGGCGGCCACGACCTCGCCGCCGCGCCAGCCACCCTCGGGGCCGAGATCGATGATCCAATCCGCGGTCTTGATGACATCGAGATTGTGCTCGATCACGAGCACGGTGTTGCCGCGGTCCACGAGCCGATGCAGCACCTCGAGCAGCAGCCGCACGTCCTCGAAATGCAGACCGGTGGTCGGTTCGTCGAGAATGTAGAAGGTGCGGCCGGTGTCGCGCTTCGACAGCTCGGTCGCGAGCTTGACGCGCTGCGCCTCGCCGCCGGAGAGCGTTGTCGCGCTCTGGCCGAGATGGATGTAGCCCAGGCCGACGTCGAACAGCGTCTTCAACTTCTGGTAGATGCGCGGCTGATTCTCGAAGAAGGCGCACGCGTCTTCGACCGTCATGTCGAGCACATCCGCGATGCTCATCCCGCGGAAGCGAACTACCATCGTCTCGCGATTGAAGCGCTTCCCATTGCACACTACACAGGGCACGAAAACGTCCGGCAGGAAGTGCATCTCGATCTTGACGAGCCCGTCGCCCTGACACGCTTCGCAGCGGCCCCCCTTCACATTGAATGAAAAGCGCCCGGGTCCGTAGCCGCGGATCTTCGCTTCGGGGTGCTCCGCGAACAGTTCCCGGATCGGTGTGAAGAGGCCGGTGTACGTCGCCGGGTTCGAGCGTGGCGTGCGTCCAATGGGGCTCTGATCAATGTCGATCACCTTGTCGATGTGCTCGAGCCCCGTAATGCGCGTATGCGCGCCCGGGATCACGCGCGCACGATAGAAATGTCGCGCGAGCGCGCGGTGCAGGATGTCTTCGATGAGCGTGGATTTTCCCGAGCCGGAGACGCCAGTCACCGACACGAAAACCCCGAGGGGAATCTCGACGTCGAGCTCGCGCAGATTGTGCGCTCGGGCTCCGATGATGCGAATCGCCCGATCGTCTTCCGCGGTCCGGCGATGCGATGGAATCGGAATGGACAGTTCGCCCGTGAGATACCGTCCGGTGAGCGAGCCGGGATGCGCCATCACCTGAGCGACCGAGCCTGAGGCGATCACGAGCCCGCCATGCTTGCCCGCGCCCGGACCGAGGTCGATGAGATGGTCGGCCTCGCGCATCGTCTCCTCGTCGTGCTCCACGACGATGACCGTGTTGCCGAGGTCGCGCAGCTGTCTGAGCGTCGCCAGCAGGCGCGCGTTATCGCGCTGGTGCAGGCCGATGGACGGTTCGTCCAGGATGTACAGGACACCGACCAGCCGCGACCCGATTTGCGTCGCCAGGCGAATGCGCTGCGCTTCACCGCCCGACAGCGACTCCGCCGAGCGATGCAGCGTGAGGTAATCGAGTCCGACATCCACGAGGAAGCGCAGACGCTCACGCACCTCCTTGAGAATCGGACCCGCGACCTCCCGGTCGAGTCCTCCAGGGCGACCGTCGCCCCGCACAGCTACCCCTTCGAAGAACGCGAGCGCTTCGGTGACGGCCAGCTCGACAACTTCGCCGATGTTGCGACCCGCCACGGTCACCGCCAGCGATTCCGGCTTGAGACGCCGTCCTCCGCACGCGCTGCACGCGACGGCCACCATGTATTCCTGCAGCTCCAGCCTGACGTTGTCGGAGTCGGTGTCGTCGTACCGCCGCTGGATGTTGCCGATGATTCCTTCCCACTTGCTGTCGCCGAAGTCGTGCGGCTCCCGTCCCTTTCGTGGCGTCGTCCCGTACAGCAGCGCATCACGCGATCGCGATGGAATCTGTCCCCACGGCATGTTGAGCTCGAAGCGCAGTGCCTTCGCGAGTCCCGGGAGAATCACTTTTCTGAGGTACCCATCGGGCTCGCCCCAGGGAAGAATCACCCCTTCGAGAATCGAGATGCTCGGGTCGCCGAGGATGAGTTGTTCGCTGACCTCGCGACGCGTGCCGAGGCCGCCGCACGCCGGACAGGCGCCGAACGGGGAGTTGAACGAGAAATGCCTCGGCTCGAGCTCGGCCAACGAGATACCGCATTCGGGACAGCCGAACTTCTCGGAAAAGAGATGCGTTTCCGCCTTAGTGTCGCGATGCAGGACCACCTGGACGAGGCCGTCGGCGAGCTTGAGCGCCGTTTCGATGGAATCGGTGAGACGGCCGCGGTCGTCCGTGCGGATCACCAGCCGGTCCACCAGCACGGAGACGTCGTGATTCTGCCGGCGGTTGAGCTTCGGGGGGTCGGCGAGCTCGACCAGCGTTCCATCCACGATGGCTCGCACGAAGCCCTGCTTGCGCGCCGATTCGAATAGCTCGCGGAATTCGCCCTTTCGTCCACGAACGAGAGGCGCCAGGAGCTCGATGCGCGAGTCCGCGGGCCACGCGAGCACGGCGTCGGCGATCTGCGCGGCACTCTGGCGCTGCACCGGACGCCCACACGTGGGACAGTGCGGCGTGCCCGCGCGGGCGAACAGTAGCCTGAGGTAGTCGTAGACCTCGGTCACGGTGCCGACCGTGGAGCGCGGGTTGTGCCCCGCGGTCTTCTGCTCGATCGAAATGGCCGGCGACAGGCCCTCGATGGCATCGACGTCCGGCTTCTCCATGAGTCCGAGAAATTGCCGGGCGTAGGCGGAGAGCGACTCGACGTATCGGCGCTGCCCTTCGGCGTAAATCGTGTCGAAGGCGAGGGAGGATTTACCCGAGCCGGACAGCCCCGTGATCACTGTCAGGCGATCGCGCGGGATGCTGACGTCAATGTTGCGGAGGTTGTGCTCGCGAGCTCCGCGTACGATGAGTGCGTCTTCGGGCATAGCCTGTGAAAGGTGATCGGGAACACGCCGAGAGACAAGCCGAGCATCTCGGCGGGAACTACTCGTGGTTACATTTATTCCCAGCCCTCAACCCCGGGAGTTCATGCCGCATTCCGACGCCGTGGTCGTACTGACGACGGTCGCGTCCACCGAGGAGGCGGTGCAGCTGGTGCGCGGGCTCCTCGAGCGCCGGTTGATCGCGTGCGGGACGATTCTTCCAGGCGCGCGCTCGCTGTATCGGTGGGAGGGAAAAATCGCGGACGAGCAGGAGGTCGTGGTGTTACTGAAGACGAGATCGGCGCGGGTGCGATCGCTGCAGAGCGCGTTCGACACGCTGCATCCGTACAAGGTTCCTGAGCTGCTCGCGCTGCCGGTGACGGCCGGCCTCGAGCGGTATCTCGCGTGGATCGGCGTCGAGACGTCGCTGGCGCTCGCCTGACGATGACCGGTCCCGCCATCCCCCCCCCTCCCGATCGCGACCCGCCCTCACTCGGCGATCTCGAGGCGCGTTCGCTGGTGCCGGATCCGGCCGCTGACGCGACGCATGCCGGGCAACCTAACGACGCGACGGCCGTGTCCGATGAGAGTGACGGAGGGGGGGTGATCGCGGCGCCGCCCATCCCCGAGCCGACGCCGGCCGAGCTCGCGACGCGCGCGATCGCGCAGTTGTTCGCGCGGGCCCGCGAGGAGAGCGACCGCGGCGACATCGCGCGCGCCGTATCCAGCTATCGCGAGGTGCTATCGCGCGACACGGCGCACGTGCGCGCACGAAACAATCTGGCGCTGCTGCTTGAGCGGCGCGGTGATCTCGAAGGCGCGCTCGGTGAGCTGAATCGCGCCCTCGAGGCGGAGCCGGACAATGTGTCGGTGCTGTGCAACCGCGCGGCGGTGCAAAGCGCGCGCATGCGCTACGACCTCGCGGATCTGGATCTGCGCCGGGCCGCGCGCGTGAACGACAGCGACCCCGAGGTGCTCACGAACCTGGGCATTCTCTTCTGCAAGCGTGCACGCTGGCGCGAAGCGATCGAGCCGCTGCGTCGCGCGATCGAGGTGGAGCCCGGGCGGGCCGCGGCGCACTACTATCTGGGTGAGGCGTTCAATCACATCGACCAGCTGCCTGCGGCGTTGGCCGCGTACGAAACCGCCGCCAGCCTGCAGCCCACGAACTGGCGCGCGTACAAGGGCGTGGGTGTGATTCTCGACCGGATGGGGCGCCCGCAGGAGGCGATGGTCGCCTACAAGCGATCGCGCGAGACCCAGCACCGATGATCGATGTCCGCGTGGACGACCTCGCGTTCTTCGATGGCGAGGCGATCGCGCGTCCCGTGAATGCGGAGTTGGAAGCCACCACGCCGGTGATGCGGCGATTGGAACGGGCTGGTGGCGCGGCCCTCGCGAAACAGCTGCGCGTGCAGGAACCGCTGGCGGTTGGGTCCGCGGTGGTGACGGGCGCGGGCGAACTTCCGGTGCAATTTCTCATTCACGGCGTCGTCGCGAGCGCGACGGAGCCGGTGACACGCCGATCGGTCGCGCGAGCCACCACGAGCGCGTTGCAGCGCGCGGTGGATTGGGGGATGCAGCGCATTGCCTTCGCACCCTTCGGGCTTGGCGCGGGTAATCTCGATGTGGACGACAGCGCAGACGCCATGGTGGACGCGATCCAGCAGCATCTCGCCAGGGCGCGTGGCCCGTCGAGTGTCACGGTCATCGTGGAAACCGACGATGAAGCGCGCGCGTTCAGCACGCGCCTGACGCGCACCACCCCGTGAACCGTCGCTCGGGACTCGCTCTCGCGATTATCCTCTTGTGGACGGCGGGGATCGGGATGCTCGTGCATCGCGAGTTCTTCCGCTCCGCGGCCGAGCGACTCGAGACGGCCGCCCTCCTCGTGCAGCCCCGCGCGCTCTTCTATCGCGTAGAGCAGGGCGGCGCGCAAATCGGCTTTGCGTCGTCCACCATCGATACCACGGCGACCACGATCCTGATCAGCGACTACTTCATCGCCGACCTGCCGGTGGAAGGCGCAGTGCACCGCGCGACTGTGAACTCGACGATTCATCTGTCGCGCGCGCTGCGGTTGCGCGACTTCAAGCTGCTGCTGGGTTCGGAAAGTGGGCCACTCACGGCGACCGGCCGGATGGACGGTGACAGCGTACTGGTATTCAGCCTGACGACGGCCGGGGTGCCCGCCGATACCGAGCGCGTGCGCACGGGTGGCCCACTGCTGCTCCCGACCGTGGTGCCGCTCGCAGTGGCGTTAGGCGAACGCCCCAAGATTGGCAAACGATTCACACTGTCCATCTTCGATCCCGTGGCGATGGCACCGAAGCCGCTGGCACTGCGCGTGCGTGCCGAGTCGTTGTTCGTCCTCAGCGACAGTGCGGCGTTCGACTCGACCACGCGGCGCTGGGTGGCCGCGACCCGCGACACCGTCCGCGCGTGGCGAATCGAGCCGGAGAGCGGCGGCGGTATCAGCGGATGGGTGGACGAGCAGGGCCGCCTCGTCCAGGCGAGCCAGGCGGGCCTCGTGCTCCGGCGTATGGCGTACGAGCTGGCGTATCAGAACTGGCGTTTGGAGACAACGGCGCGCTCGGGCAACGGGAAGCCAGGCAACGCCACCGCCGACAGTGACATCCAGGAAATGACGGCGATCGCGGCGAACATTCCCGCCGGAGGACGCCGCCTGCGCGAGCTGCGCGTACGCCTGTCCAACGTGGCACTGGGCGGGTACGATCTCGCGGGCGCGCGACAGACGTTGAGCGGCGACACGCTCACGGTGAGACGCGAACCACCCAGCGCGCTCGTGGGTCGGTACACGCTGAGTGGCAGCGGGGCATATCGCAACGGCTTCGTGGACGAGCTCGCATCGGAGCCCCTGCTGCAGGTCCGCCACCCGCGCATCGTCGCGCTCGCACGGCGGCTCGCCGCGGGCGAGACCGATCCGCGCGTCGTGGCGGAGCGCATCAACCGATGGGTCCACGATTCGCTGGCGAAAGAGATCACGATCGGGCTGCCCAACGCGATCCAGGTGCTCTCGTCAGGCAGCGGCGATTGCAACGAGCATACGCAGCTCTTCGTCGCGTTGGCGCGCGCCGCCGGCATTCCCGCGCGCGCGGCCGCCGGGCTCGCGTTCGTGCGCGGCAAGTTCTACTACCACGCATGGCCGGAGGTCTATCTCGACACCTGGGTTGCGGTCGACCCGACCTTCGGCCAGTTCCCCGCCGATGCCTCGCATCTGCGCTTCGTCATTGGCGGACTCGCGCGCCAGGCAGAGATGCTGCGCCTGATCGGCAACCTCGGAATCGACGTCGTGTCCATCAAATGATCAGAATCCGCGCACTCACAAAACGCTACGGCAGCTTCACCGCGGTCGATTCCCTCGACCTGGAGGTGCCGCGCGGGGAGCTGTTTGGCTTCCTCGGCCCGAACGGCGCGGGCAAGACGACGACGCTACGCATGATCGCTGGAATTCTGCGACCGTCCAGCGGCACCGTGCACATCGGCGGACACGACGTCGCGACGGATCCCATCAGCGCGAAGGCGAAACTGGGCTTCATTCCCGATCGGCCATTCATTTACGAGAAGCTCACCGGCGCCGAGTTTCTGCGTTTTGTCGCCGGACTATACGATCAGGAAGGCGCACAAGTGGAGCACCGCGCGCGCGAGCTGCTCGCGCTCTTCG
>JANNOC010000512.1:0-6107 GCA_031398865.1 Gemmatimonadota bacterium
TAACCCATGTCGGCCTTCGCATAGGGACGCGTCTTGTAGTTCTCACGCCAGTAGCTGTCTTCAGCGGTCGGATTCACGGCTTCGGCTGCGCCCTTGCCAGCGAGGCCGCCAGCCACCGCTCCGATCGCGGCACCCACGACGGCGCCGACCGGACCACCAACCACACCACCGATCGCCGCGCCCGCCGCGCCCGCACCGGCTGCGCCCGCGCCCGTCCCGACCGGATGAGCACCCGGCTCCTTCGTGATGGGATCGCGATTCATGTCGCCGCCCGCCTTCTTCATGCCGGCATCCCGATTGAAATCGCCGCCCGCCCTGTTGTCAGCCATGTGATCCTCCTGCGTAGCGTTTCCGTTCAAGCGCTGGATTCCGTACCGCGCTCACCCCAGATAGGCAATTGGCGCGCCACATGTTTGGACGAACGGCCAGCAAAAAACAACGCCGCCCGCGGGTGCGGACGGGGTCGCTCCAGCTCGTTTTGCGGAACGATTACGGCGTCGCTGGACCCACGTCAGCCTTCTTGCCCGCGAAGTCTCCCGCCTTCACAACCACCAAGCGGGACGGGTCAATGAATTTGCGCATGGCGCCGACGATATCCGTCGGAGTGAGCGCGGCGATGGCACGATCGATCTCGGCGTCGAACGCGGCCGTGCGGTCCCAGTACAGCTGCTGCGTGAGCTGCGACGCAAGAGTGGGATCCTGCGCCCGCTGCCGCTTACGCGCCTCGAGCAGTCCGGTCTTCCCCTTCTCCACTTCGTCCGCGGTGAAGCCATCCTTGAGAGCGCGTTCCAGCTCTTCGCGGAAGCCCGTTTCGAGCTTCACGACGTTCTGCGGCGCGTAGATCGCGTAGGCGACGAACTGACCCGCCTTGTCCAGCGGATGTGCCTGGAACTGCGAGCCCGCGCCGTAGCTGAGGCCATCCTTCTGCCGCAGTCGCGTCACAATGCGCGAGTTGAGGAAACCTCCCCCCATGAGATAGTTGCCGACGAGCAACGCCGGATATTCCGGGTCGCGATCGGATAGCGGGAAGGTCAGGCCGGTGAGATAGAAGGCCTGCTCCTTGTCCGGCGTCTCGATGACCAGCGTCGTCGAGGCCACTGGCTTCGCGGGCGCCGCGATCCGTTCGAACGGATTGGCGGCCTTCCACGAACCGAACGCTTGCGTCACTGCCGTCATCACCGCCGCCTGATCGAAGTCGCCGACCACCGCGAGCGTGCCTTTCTCGGCACCATAGAAATCGGCGTAGAACTTCTGCACGTCGGCGAGCGACGCGCTTCTGATGTCGCCGATCTCCTCGTCGAAGGTACCCGTGTAGCGCGGGTGACCCTTCGGCCACGGATCGATCGTACGCTGGAAGGCGATGCTTCCCAGCGCGTTCGGCTCGGACTTCTGCGACTCGAGCCCGACGATATTCTCGTTCTTGAGAATGTCGAATTCCTTGGCGTCAAAGCCCGGCTCGCGCACGATCTCTGCGACCAGCTTCAGAACCGCCGGCAGATTCTCATTCGTCGTTTCCACCTGCGCCGTCACCTGCGTCGCGCTGCCGCTCACGTTCACGCGCGCTTTCAGCTTGTCAATCGCATCCTTCAGTTGCTCGCGCGTCTTCGTCTTCGTGCCGCGCATCAGCATCGCCGCGGCCAGATCGCCCGCCGCGCCACGGTTCATGAGCGTCTTCTCGGAGCCAAGACGAAGGACGAGCTGTGCGACCACGGTGTTACCGCGCGTTTCCTTGTTCAGAAGCGCGATCTCGAAGCCGTTCGGCAGCGCGCTGCGCGTGGTCCGCTTGTCGATGTTCGAGGGCGAGGGATCGAACGCTTCGCCCGTGGCGACCGCGGCTTCGCCCTTGTAGTCCTTCACCAGCGCAACCACGTCGGGTGTCGGCGGAATCTCCGAGCGATCGGGCTTCGGGGTGGGAATGAACTGGCCGAGCGTCCGATTCGACGGCTTGAAGTACGTCTGGGCGACCCGCCCGACTTCTTCCGTCGTCACCTTCTTGAGCCGGTCGCGGTGAATGAACATCATGCGCCAGTCGCCGACCGCGGCAAACTCGCTGAGCTCGATGGCAATCGCCTGCGAATTATTGAACTGCAGCTCGATGTTCTTGAGGAGGGCGATGCGTGCCCGCTCCACTTCCTCGGCCGTCGGACGCCTCGTGGGCAGCTCTTCGATGGCCTGCACGAAGGCGGTGCGTGCATCGCCGAGCGAGGCATCCTTGCTCACCTCGGCGTACAGAAGCAGGATGCCGGGGTCGCGCAGCGGGAAGCCGAAAGCGCCGACGCTGGCAGCCTTCTTCGTTTCAACGAGCGCCTTGTGCAGCCGCCCGGAGGGCGTGTCGCCGAGCACTTCCGACAGAATATCCACCGCCGCGAAATCCGGATGCGATGCCGCCGGAATGTGGTAGACAGCGTGCAGCATCTGCGTGTCGCCCACGCGGCGCAGCGTCACTTCACGCTCGCCGTCCTGAGTGGGATCGAGCGTGTACATGGTGGCGAGCTTGCGCGTGGGCCGCGGAATCCGGCCAAACTTCTGTTGGACGAGGCGGAGCACCTTGCCTTCGTCGAAGCGGCCGGCCACGACCAGCATCGCGTTGTCGGGCTGGTAGTACTTCCGGTAAAACGCCTGGAGCCGGTCGATCGGAACGTTTTCGAGGTCGGAGCGGGCTCCGATCGTCGACTGTCCGTAGTTATGCCAGAGATACGAGGCCGCAACGGTCCGCTGCAGCAGCACGTTGAAGGGTGAGTTCTCACCGGATTCGAACTCGTTCCGCACCACTGTCATCTCGGAATCGAGATCCTTCTTCGCGATGAACGAGTTGACCATGCGATCCGCTTCGAGATCGAGTGCCCACTCGATGTTCGCATCGGTGGACGGAAAGGTCTCGAAATAGTTCGTCCGCTCGAGCCACGTCGTGCCGTTCGGCGACGCGCCGTGTTCCGTCAGTTCCTGCGGGATGTTGCGATGCCTCGGCGACCCCTTGAAGACGAGGTGCTCGAGGAGGTGCGCCATTCCGGTCTCGCCATTGTTCTCGTGTTTGCTGCCGACGAAGTAGGTGATATTCACCGTCGTCGTCTGCTTGGACTGGTCGGGAAAGAGGAGGACGCGAAGCCCGTTGGAGAGGCGGTATTCGGTGATGCCCTCGACTGACGTGACTTTCTGGGGTAGCGCAGCGGCGGTACGCGCCCGGGCTGGCGCAGGCACCTGCGCAATCAGCGGCGCTGCGACGGCGAGCGCTGCGACGAAAAGCGCAGCACGTGTTCTGGGATGGCGAATCAAGCGGAAACTCCGGGAAGGGTCGGCTCGGCGAGCAACTGCCAGCGATGCCGATGACGCCGGCAGCGGTGCGGGGTAGCTAATGTACGACGCGGAAACACATAGCGCGAGCGGGACGGAGATGCGCGAGCAGCGAACCGCGCCGCGATTGACCGATCGCCCCGTCCGGCTACCCTTCGCCCGACCCGAGCGGCGAGTCCGCGAACTTGCTAAGTAGCTGTGCCGGATCGTTATAGATCGCCAAGGAACCGTCGAGCTCGCTATCGCTCCACCCGCCGCACCGTAACGCCACAATGGGGACACGTGCCGCAGTGGCTGCCTCAACGTCGTAGGGCGTGTCGCCAATCATGATACATTGTTCGGCGCGATGTCCACTCTGCTGAACAGCGGCGCGCACGATGGCGGGGGCGGGTTTGGAGTGGGCCGCGTCGCTCGCGGTCGCCGCACTCTCGAACAGTTCCTCGACTCGGGCGACGGCGAGCAGGGCCCGCAGATCTTCCGCCCTGGACGAGGTCGCGACGACCGCCCGAAGTCCCGCGGCACGCACGCGTAGCACCAACTCCCGAGCCCGGGGGAAGGGTTTCAGCGTTGGGAGATAGCGTGTCGTGAAGATCTCGCCGCGACGCTCGCCGATGGCGCGTCCATGGTCCTCGTTATGCGCGACGCCCGTGAGACCGCGAATCACCCTGTCTCCGCCCATCCCGACGAGCGGTCGCACTCGTTCGAAGGGAACGTCGAAACCGAACTCCTCGAGCGCATCCACCCAGGCGTGCGCGTGCGCATCGTTACTGTCGATCAACGTGCCGTCCACGTCGAAGAGGACGACACGCGGCGGGCGCCGGGTCACGACCCGCCGCGCGACATCACCGCGATATTTTGGCCTGCAGTCTCCGGGCTTCGTCGAGATGCTTCTGGACGACCGGGATCGCCGTGTCGAGCAAGGCGCGCAGCTCCTCGTTCTGCGCCGCGGCGCGAGCGGCCGTGGCGGTGGCCGCGAGCCATTCGTGATACTCCACTTCGTGCGTGATGTACATGCGATCGAAGTCGGCATCGCTGGCGCCGGTGAGCTCCTGCATGGCGGTGCGATGCAGCGCGTCGCCCTGATCACCCGCCGGAAGCTCCGGCGTCACGCCGAGCTTGACGGCCAGGTCGCGCCCGGCGACGCGGAGCGCGTGATGCTCGCCCATCATCATGCGCGCGAACGTCTTGATGTCCGCGTTTTTGGTGCGCCGGGTGGCCATCGCGCCCATGCTGCTGTCCGCCATGTTCGCGCCGTCGACAATCGCGACGATGTTGGGATCAGTGAGAGCGGGTTTGCCGAGCGTGTCAGTCGCGATCGGCTGGGACATCGCATTCACGGACGCTTCCATGTCGCCTTTGGCATCATCGCCGCCGCAGCCGCCGATGACTGTAAGAATGACGAGCGCGCCGAGCCACCGTGTTGTCATGCACATAGAGCCTCCAGAATCAGAAGACCGAGGTCCGCCAGCGAATGCAAATGAGCACAATTTGGACAGAAAGGGAAGCAGGGCACCGTCGTGGCCTGCAAATGGCTGCCTGCTTCATCGCCGCCTCGGTACACGCACCGTTGCCGTCACGTCATTCGACGTATGGGCTCGACCGTCTGCGCCGACCATAGTGTACGGCAATTCATGGGTTGCCACAGAACGGACCCGTAACACCTCGACTACTGTTGAGAAGTTCTGCGCGACACTCCGCAGCAAACGCGGTGGACCGACGCCGGTCCGGTGTGGCCGCCTTGGTGACGACGATCGCGTCGATCAGGCTAACCGGACCCTCGCTTTCTCCTCAATGAACCATCAGGGGCAAGATGAACGCTGAACTGCTTGCGCTGCGCTTCATTCACATTGTGGGAGGCGTGTTCTGGGTGGGGAGCGGACTGTTCACGGCCTTCTTCCTCGTTCCAGCGTTGGCGAGGTCTGGGCCAGCGGCCGGACAGGTGATGGTCGCGCTGCAACAGCGACGCCTGTTCACGGTGCTCCCGGCCGTGGCGCTGCTGACGATCGTCTCGGGGATCCGCCTGATGTGGATCGTCTCGGCTGGCTTTTCCGCGAGCTACGTGGACTCGCGTATGGGCCAGATGCTGGCATGGAGCGCGTTGGCGTCGGTCGTCGCGTTCGTGTTGTCCCTCGTTGTCAGCAGGCCCACTGCTGTTCGCTCCGCGACGCTCGCACAGTCGTTCGCCGCCGCATCGAACGACGCCGAGCGGGAGCGCATGCAGGCCGAGCTCATGATGCTGCGGAAGCGCGGGGCCGTTGCGAGTATCGTCGGGGTGGCGCTGGCGATCATTGCGGCTGGCGGGATGGCTGTGGCGCGGTATCTGTGACGTAGGCGACATCCTCCTACGGGCGCGCCAGCCGAAGAAGGGGCCACCGCGCTTCGTGAACATGTTGCGCTATTTGCTGACTGGGTCAATTTCATGCGCTTTGGGAAGGCATTTGGCGCCAAATAAGATCTTCTGCACGTGAACGCGAATGGAGGATCTCTGGCTAAACATCGAGCCATAACTGTGGTGACCGTATTTCGCCGATTAGTCTGGCCGGAGAGCAGTTTTCGCGGATGGTGAGCGCTTTTCGCGGACGGAGCCTCCCCAAGCCAGCACGCATCGCTGGATATGGCTGGCTCATCGCCGATGGCGCACGAGCGCCGCTACGCCCGCACCAACTTCTTGTACGCGATCCGGTGCGGTGTATCCGCGTCCGTGCCCTTCCGCTTGTGGAAATCCGCGTCGTACTCCTTGAAGTTCCCCTCGAACCAGAACGCCTCGCTGTCCCCCTCGAAGGCGAGAATGTGCGTGGCGATGCGGTCCAGGAACC
>JANNOC010000521.1:0-3007 GCA_031398865.1 Gemmatimonadota bacterium
CGGAGCCCGCGACGCGGACTGAGCGACACAGCTGAGGACGCCCGGCCGCGCGACTGACTATCCGCGCCCGTGACTACAACCGCACGCGCCGCAGAAGCTGCGCGTTGATCGCCACGATCACCGTGCTCAGTGACATCAGCACCGCGCCGATCGCCGGCGAGAGCACGAACCCCCACGGTGCGAGTAGTCCCGCGGCGAGTGGGATGGCCACGATGTTATAGCCCGCGGCCCACCAGAGGTTCTGCATCATCTTCCGGTAGCTCGCCCGACTGAGCTCGATGATCCGCGGCACGTCGCGCGGATCGTTCCGGACGAGCACGATGTCGCCAGCCTCCACCGCGACGTCCGTCCCAGCACCGATTGCGATTCCGACATCGGCGGTGACGAGCGCGGGTGCATCGTTCACTCCGTCACCCACCATCGCAACCTTCTTTCCCTGCGCCTGCAGCTCCTTGATGCGCGCCGCCTTCTGCTCCGGAAGCACCTGCGCAAACACGGTGTCAATTCCGAGTTCCTTGGCGACAGCGTCGGCGACCGCCTGCGCGTCACCCGTCAGCATCACCACTTCGATCTTTCTGTCGTGCAGCCGTCGAATCGCTTCGCGGGACTCGGGTCGCACAGCGTCTGCGACGGCGAACACAGCGACGACTTGATTCCCGTCCAGCAGATAGATCACGCCCTGGCCATTGGCGGCCGCGCGGTCCACGGCCGCACGCAAAGCGGGACCCGCCTCGGCGCCGTTCGCAGCAAGCAGGTTGGGCCCGCCAGCGGACAGGCGCCGCCCTTCGACCGTGCCCCGCACCCCACGCCCGGGGATGTACTCGAATTCGCTCGCGGGAGGGACGCTGAGTCCACGCTCCTCCGCGCTGGCGACGATCGCCCTCGCGACCGGGTGTTCCGAGTCCCGTTCCATGGCGGCAGCACGCCGTAGCGCTTCCTCGGGAGTGGTTCCCTCGACGGTTGCGATATCGACAACGCGATGCTCGCCGAGCGTGAGCGTCCCGGTCTTGTCGAACACGACGGCGTTCAGGTTGCGCGCTTCCTCGAGACCACGCCGGTCGCGAACGAGCAGCCCTCCGCGCGCGCCGAGGGTGGTCGAGATGGCAACGACGAGCGGGATCGCGAGTCCCAGCGCATGCGGGCACGCGATCACGAGCACCGTCACGAGTCGCTCGACCGCGAAGGACGGTTGCTCGGGCCGGATCGCGAGCCATGCGACAAGCGTCGCTATCCCGGCACCCAGAGCGACGATTGTCAGAATGAGCGCCGCGCGATCGGCGAGCGCCTGCGCGCGCGAGCGCGACGACTGAGCCTGCTCGACCAGTCGCATGATGCTGGCGAGGGTCGTCCGCTCTCCGGTGCCGGTCACCTCCACGCGGAGAGAGCCTGCACCGTTGATGGTCCCGGCGATGACCTTGTCTCCCTCACGCTTCTCCACCGGACGCGACTCGCCCGTGATCATGGATTCGTTCACGGGACTCGAGCCCTGCCGCACGACGCCATCCGCTGGAATTCCCGCGCCGGGACGAATGAGGAGCACGTCCTGTTCGCGCAGTTGGTCGAGCGTCACCTCCTCAGTCCCATCGCCGACGACGCGCACCGCGGTACTAGGAAGCAATTTTGCCAACTCTTTCAGCGCTCCCTGCGCCTGAGAGATCGATCGCATCTCGATCCAGTGCCCCAGCAGCATGATCGTGACAAGGGTCGCGAGCTCCTCCCACAGCGGCATACCGGGATAGCCGAGCGTGACGCCGATGCTGAAGACGAACGCCACCGAGATGGCGAGCGCGATGAGTGTCATCATGCCGGGGAGCCTGGCTTTCAACTCCCTCAGCGCGCCCTGAAGAAACGGCATCCCGCCATACGCGAAGACGGCGGCGCCGAACACAGCGGGGATGTACATCGACCCGGGAAAGTGCGGCGCTGTGTAGCCGAGGGCATTCTGGAGCATGTGGCCCCAGATCAGCGTCGGGATCGTCAGCGCGAAGGAGAGCCAGAACCTGTCCCGGAACATTGCGACGCTGTGGCCCGCGTGCTTGTCGTGACCAGCGGACGGAGCGCGCTCACCATGTTCCTGTTTCGATGGGTGCTTCGGAACAGGCGCGCCGTGGCCATGGTGGCCCGCGTGTGGATCATTCACTTCGAGTGCTCCGTTACTACCGATTGTACGTGCGCATGAGATCCAGCAGCTCGTCATACATGGCGTCGGCGTCACTGCCGCCAGTGCGAATTGCTGACGCCGCACAATGCTTGAGGTGGTTGCGCATAAGCTCGTGCGCGACGGATCTCAGCGCCTCATGGACCGCCGATATCTGCGTCATGATGTCGGCACAGTATCGGTCATTCTCGATCATCCCCTGAACGCCGCGGATCTGGCCCTCGATCCGCCGGAGGCGCTTCAGATTGCGATCCTTGACCTCGGCGTCGACGGCGACGGCCTTGCGCCCCGCGGTCTCGCCATGCGCTCCGCAGCCACAGCTCACTCCTGGTGCCAGCGTCAGCGGTGCGCGCCTTGTTTTCGTTGCCATGCGTTGATTCCGGTAGAAGGTGAGCCGGCGTAATGAGCTGACTCGTCAGGCGAGGCGGACGCCGCGTAATCGCAAGCTGTTCGTCACCACGCTCACCGAGCTGAAGGCCATGGCGGCACTCGCCAGGATCGGGCTCAGGAGAATGCCGAACGCCGGATACAGCACGCCGGCCGCGATCGGAATTCCGATGACGTTGTAGATGAATGCCCAGAACAGATTCTGCTTCATCGTCCGCATGGTGCGGCGCGAGAGCTCGATCGCCTGCGCCGCCGAGCCCAGGTCGCCGCGCATGAGCACGATGTCGGCGGCTTCGGCCGCAATGTCGGTTCCGGTGCCGATCGCCATGCCGATATCCGCCTGGGCAAGTGCCGGCGCGTCGTTGATGCCATCGCCCACCATGGCCACAACCGTCCCTGCCGACTGCAGCCGCCGTATCTCGGCGACCTTCCCCTCCGGCAGCACGTCCGCCACGACGCGGT
>JANNOC010000526.1:0-7541 GCA_031398865.1 Gemmatimonadota bacterium
CGAAAGGCGGGCGAGGGCTGGAGGCGCTGGCGAAGACCGTGCGCGGACACGTCCTCCACCGCCAGCGGGCGATCTAGCGCGACGATGGCGACCCCACGGCGCGCGGCGGCGAAGAAGACCCGTCCCCGGAGACACCAGGACGATGTCGCCCGCCGGCAGGCCGCTTTGCTGCGCCTGACGACGGCGATCGCCGCGGCCGCCGATGAGGCCGACGTCTACCGCTCGGTCGTGAACGGCCTCCACGACGAGGCGCTGGGGTACGATTTCCTGGGCGCGTTCCTGCTCGACGAGACGGCGGGGGACCGGGTGCTGCAGGCATCGGTGGGGTGGCGCGACGCGCCGCAGGGGTGGCGCGTTCACGCCGGGCAGGGGCTGAGCGAGCGCGCGCTCGCTGATGGCCGTCTCCACTACACGCCTGACGTCACCCGCGCCCCAGGCTACCTGCCCAGTCTCGCGAGCGGCTCGGAGGTGGACGTGCCGCTTCGGGTGGATGGCAAGATGATTGGCGTGCTCGTGGTGGAGAGCACCGAGCCAAATGCCTTCGGCGATGAGGACTTCGAGATCCTGACCGCCGCCGCCGCCCAGGCCGGCATCGCGATAGGCCGCGCGCGGCTGCTGGCTGAGGAGCGCCAGAGGGTGAGCGAGCACAAGGCGCTGCTCGACACGATGGCTGACCTCTCGTCCAACCTCGAGCTGCCTCGGGTGATGCAGGCGGTGCTCAACCGCGCGGTCACTCTGCTGGGAATCACCGGGGGCGAGGTGGCGATCGTCGACGAGCGGACGAACGAGCTGGTCATCGTCGCCAGCCACAACATGGAGACCAACGCGGTGGGGACGCGGATGGCGCTCGGCGAGGGCGCCATGGGTCACGTGGGACAAACGCACGAGCCGCTGATCATCCCGTCGTACCACGAGTGGATGGGGCGGTCGGCGCAGTACGCCGACGTGCCGGTGTACTCGGTGATGGCGGCGCCGCTCCTGATCGGCCAGCGACTGGTGGGGGCAATCGCCATGGTGCACGCCGACCCGATGCGGGTGTTCGTGGCGGAGGACCTGCGGCTGCTCAACATGTTCGCGCCGCAGGCGGCGATCGCGATCGAGAACGCGCGACTGTACGCGGCGACGCAGCGACAGAAGCAATACTTCGAGGAGCTCGTGCTCAACAGCCCGGTGGCGATCGTGACGCTCGATCGCAACCACGACGTCATGTCGTGCAACCCGGAGTTCGAGAGGCTGTTCGGCTACGCGGCGTCCGAGGCGGTCGGGCGCAACCTGGACGAACTCGTCTCCACGGCAGCGACTCGGTCGGAGGCGGTGCACTACACGCAGGAAGCGCTGAGCCACGCGATCCACGGCATCGGCCGGCGGCGACGGAAGGATGGGACCCTGGTCGATGTCGAGGTGCTGGGAGTTCCAGTGATCGTCGATGGCGAGCGCGTGGGGCTGATGGGACTGTACCACGACATCACCGAGCTCCTCAATGCGCGTCGTGAGGCGGAAGCCGCCAATAGCGCCAAGAGCCAGTTTCTGGCGAGCATGAGCCACGAGCTGCGCACGCCGCTGAACGCAATCATCGGCTACAGCGAGATGGTCCAGGAGGAGGTCGAGGAATTGGGCCACGCGACGGTGGCGGCAGATGTCGCGAAGATCCGCACGGCAGGCCGACACCTGCTCGCCCTCATCAACGACATCCTCGACCTCTCCAAGATCGAGTCGGGGAAGATGGAACTCTACCTCGAGACGTTCGCGCTGGGCCCGCTAGTGGAGGAGGTCGCCAGCACCGTGCAGCCACTGGTGGAGAAGAACGCCAACCGTCTCGACGTCCGTTGCGCACCGGACATCGGCACCATGCACGCAGACGCGACGAAGGTGCGGCAGATGCTCCTCAATCTGCTCTCCAACGCCTGCAAGTTCACGAAGCAGGGGACAATTATCCTCGACGCCAGCCGCGAGCGGGATCCCGGCGGTGTGGGGGACCGCATCACCGTGCGGGTAGCCGACACGGGGATCGGGATGACGCCGGACCAGATGGGCCGGCTCTTCGAGGCGTTCGCCCAGGCGGATGCGTCAACCGCCAGCAAGTACGGCGGCACGGGCCTCGGGCTCGCGATCACCAAGCGCTTCTGCCACCTGATGGGCGGTGACGTGACGGTCGAGAGCGAGATGGGGAAGGGCTCGGCGTTCACAATTCGGCTGCCGGCGATCGTGCGTCAAGCCGGAGAAACGGCGTGAGCGCGCCGCGGCCGACGCCGCCATCGTCCACGGCGGACGCCGAGCGGGCGTCCCAGTTCCGGTCCGCTCTGTTAGGCCTGAGCAACCGGATTGCCGAATCGCCTGACGAGGACGCGGTGTGCCGCGCGCTGGTGGAAAGCCTGCGCCACGCCGCCTTCGATTTCGATGGAGTGGGGCTCTACCTGGCCGGCGCCACCGCGTTCGCGCCCATGCTTCGGGCGAGTGCCGGCGCCTTCCGCGAGGACGACCACTCGGCGTCGGAGCTCCGGCTTCCGCTCCGGATCGAACAGAGCACCATCGGCGAAGTGGTGGTGCGGCGAGGCGGCGCGCGCGTCTTCGAGCAGGGCGACCTCGATATCCTCGCGGCGGCCGCGAACCAGGCCGGGATTGCAATCGGGCGGACGCGGCTGCTCGCGACCGATCGCCAGCGGCTGGCCGAACAGCAGGCGCTGCTCGATACGCTTGCCGATCTCTCAGGCCAATTGGAGCTGGACCGGCTGCTCCAGGCGGTGCTGAAACGGGCGGTGACGCTGCTCGACGTCACCGGAGGCGAGCTGGCGATCGTGGACGAAAAATCGAATGTGCTGGTCATTGTGGCCAGCCATAACATCGAGACAAATGCGGTGGGGACGCGGATGGCGCTGGGCGAGGGAGCCATGGGACACGTCGCCCAGACGCGCGAACCGCTGATCATCCCGCACTACCAGCAGTGGGCAGGACGTTCCGCGCAGTACGTGCACAGCACCATCCAGACCGTGATGGCGGCGCCGCTCCTGATCGGGAGCCGGCTGGTGGGCGCGATCGCCAGTGTGCACTCCGATCCGGCGCGCACTTTCGGGCAGCGCGAACTGCGGTTGCTCAACCTGTTTGCCGCCCAAGCCGCGATCGCGATCGAGAACGCGCGGCTGTTCAGCGCCGAGCGGCGCCGTGCCGAGGAGCAACAGGCGCTGCTGGACACGATGCAGGATCTCTCCGGCGAGCTGGAGCTGGAGCGGGTGCTCAAGCGCGTGCTGGAGCGGGCCGTGTCGCTGTTAAGTGTCACCGGCGGGGAGCTCGCCACCTACGACGAGTCGCGCAAGGACCTCGTCATCGTGTCGAGCCACAACCTGGAAACAAACGCGGTGGGGACGCGCATGGCGTTAGGCGAGGGGGCGATGGGGCGCGTGGCCCAGACGCTCGAGCCGCTGATCATCCCTCGCTACCAGGATTGGGAGGGGCACTCATCCAAGTACGAGCGGACCACTATCCAGTCGGTGATGGCGGCGCCGTTGCTCATCGGCACCCGCCTGGTGGGTGCCATCGCCAGCGTGCACGCCGACGCCACCCGCGAGTTTGGACCCGAGGACCTGCGGCTGCTCCAGCTCTTCGCACCGCAGGCCGCGATCGCGATCGAAAACGCGCGCCTGTATGCCGCCACCCAACAGTCTTTCGAATTGCTGGTGCGCAACAACCCCGTCGCCTTCGCGCACCTCGATCTGGACGACAACATCACGTCCTGCAATCCGGCCTTTGAACGGCTGTACGGATACGAGGAGGCGGAGGTCAAAGGCCGCAACCTCGACGAGCTCGTGACCAGCGCCGAGACGCTGGCCGAGGCGCGGGCCAACACCAAGCGGGCGGCGCTGAGCGGGGGCGCCTTCGCGGGCACCGGCCGACGCCGCCGCAAGGACGGGTCGGTCGTCGACGTCGAGATTTTCACGATCCCGGTGACGGTCGGTGGCGAACGGGTGGGACTGATGGCGCTGTACCATGATGTGAGCGAGCTGCTGGCGGCGCGTCGTGAGGCAGAAGAAGCCAACGAGACCAAGAGCCGCTTTCTCGCCAGCACCAGCCACGAACTGCGCACGCCGCTGAACGCGATCATCGGCTACAGCGAGATGCTGCAGGAGCAGGCCGAAGAAGATGGCCACACGGACTACCTCGCCGATCTCGGCAAGATCCGTTCGGCTGGCCGGCACCTGTTGTCCGTGATCAACGACATCCTCGATCTCTCCAAGATCGAGGCGGGGAAGATGGAGCTCTTCGTCGAAACGTTCGAACTGCGGCCGGTGATCGACGACGTGGCCACCACCGTCCGACCGATGCTGGAAAAACGCGACAACCGGCTGGAGGTGCGCGCCGCTCCGGAGTTGGGGACGATGCACGGTGACATCACGCGACTGAGGCAGGTGCTGCTGAATCTGCTGTCGAACGCGACCAAGTTCACCGAGCACGGGGTGATCACGCTGGCGGTGGAGCACGATGGTGATGAGTTGGTATTCCGCGTGCGCGACACGGGGATCGGAATGAGCGCCGAGCAGTTGGGGCGGCTGTTCGAGGCGTTTTCACAGGCCGAAGCGTCCACCGCGAGCAAGTACGGCGGCACGGGACTCGGTCTGGCGATCAGCCGGCGTTTCTGCCGGATGATGGGCGGCGACGTTACGGTGGAGAGCACGCCCGGCCAAGGCTCCACGTTCACCGTTAGGCTGCCGGCCGCCGCGCTCCCAGCGGCGGAGCAGACGAGCTGGCCCGCTGCGGGTGGCACGCGCGCGGGCACGGTGCTGGTCGTGGACGACGACGCGGGGATGCGAGACCTGCTGGGGCGATTCCTGAGCCGCGAGGGGTTCCACGTGGAGACGGCGGCCGACGGGACAGCGGGGCTGCGTCGCGCGCGCGAGCTGCACCCCGACGTCATCACGCTCGACGTCCTGATGCCGGAGATGGACGGCTGGTCGGTGCTCACCGCGCTCAAGTCCGATCCCGCGCTGGCCGACATTCCGGTCGTCATGCTGACAGTGCTCGACGACAAGACGACGGGGTTCGCGCTTGGCGTCTCGGAGTACCTCACCAAGCCCATCGACCGGAAGCGTCTGGCCGCCGTGCTGGGAAAATTCACCCCTGGCGGAGGGGGAGCGGATGGGGGCGGTGCGCGTCCGGTCCTGCTCGTGGAGGACGACGCGGCGACCAGCCGCCAGCTGCAGCGCGCGCTGGAGAAACAGGGGTGGAGTGTCGCGACCGCGGCCAACGGGCGGATTGCACTGGAGCACCTGTCGGAACGTCTGCCGAGCCTCATCCTCCTCGATCTCATGATGCCGGAGATGGACGGCTTCGAGTTTCTGGAAGCGTTGCGACAGCGCACCGAGGCGTCCGGCATCCCGGTGGTGGTGATCACCGCCAAGGACCTGACCGAGGAGGATCGGCGGCGCCTCAACGGCGGGGTGACGCGGGTGGTGAACAAGCGGGAGCGTGGGTCCGAGGCGCTGCTTGCCGACGTCCGCGCGATGATCGCCGGTCGTGCATCGGCTCGTTAGGCGGGGCCGTCAGTCCTGAACCTGGGGAGTGTGGCATGGTGAGGATCCTGTTGGTGGAGGACAACGAGATGAACCGCGACATGCTCTCGCGGCGCCTCGAGCGTAAAGGGTTCGAGGTGACGATGGCCGTGGACGGGCGCCAGGGAGTGGAGATGGGGCGGGCCGGCGGGTACGACCTCATCCTCATGGACATGAGCCTCCCCGAGATCGACGGCTGGGAGGCGACGCGCCAGCTGCGCGCCGCGCCCGAGACACAGAGCGTGCCGATCATCGCGCTCACGGCGCACGCCATGGCGGGCGACCGCGACCGGGCGCTCGAGGCGGGATGCAATGACTACGACACCAAGCCCATCGAGCTCGCCCGGCTGCTCGGGAAAATCGAAGCGCTGCTGGGGGGCAGCCCCGGCCAGTGAGCCAGCAAACGCCCACGGGCTCGGCACCCCTGACGCAGGAATCGCTGGCGGAGCTGCGACATGACCTTCGCACGCCCGTCAATCACATCGTCGGGTATGCCGAGATGCTGGCCGAGGACGCGACCGGCCCGGAGCTCGCCGGCCGTCGCGCGCACCTCGAGGAAACGCTCGCCGCGGCCCGCGACATTCTGGCGCTGATCGCCTCGAGGCTCGGGTCGAACCACGCCGACGTCAGCGCCGGCGACGTCGCTCGGCTGTACGAGGCGCTGCGCCAGCCCCGCCATCGGATCGTGTCTGCGGTCTCCGCCGTACTCGGCGCACCGGATGCGCAGAACAACGCCTCGCTGGCCGAGGATCTGGGACGGGTCCTCGCGGCGGCCGGGCGGCTGGCGGGACCGGCCGAGGCATCACCCGCGAGTGGCACGCCTGAAGGCGACGCGCCGGCCGGGCAGCATGCCACGGCGACGGGAGAGGCCGGCGGTGCGAGTGCGGTGGCCGCCGACAGCGGAACGGGCGGTCCTCGTCAGGCGCTGATCCTCGTGGTTGATGACGTCGAGGACAATCGGGAGGTGCTGCGCCGCCGGCTCACGCGCGAGGGACACGCGGTGGAGACGGCCGAGAACGGCCGGCGCGCGCTGGAGCTGGTGCGGCAGAAACGATTCGACCTCGTGTTGCTCGACGTGCGGATGCCGGAGCTGGACGGCTACGAAGTGCTGGAGACGTTGAAGGGGAGCGCCGTGACGCGGGACATCCCCGTCGTGATGATTTCTGCGCTCGACGAACTGGCGGGGATCGTCCGGTGCATCGAGCGGGGCGCCGAGGATTATCTCCACAAGCCATTCGACCCGGTGCTGCTGAGGGCGAGGATCAACGCCTGCCTCGAGAAGAAGCGGCTGCGCGACCAGGAGGTGGAATACCTGGACCGGGTGAACCAGGTGATCGAGGCGGCGACGGCGGTGGAGGCGGGCACGTATCAGCACGCCGCCCTCGCATCACTCGCCCGGCGCGCGGACGAGCTGGGCCGGCTGGCGCGGGTGTTCGACAACATGGTGGTACAGATGAAGGCGCGCGAGGAGCGGCTGCGCGACCAGGTGCGCGACCTGCGGCAGGAGATCGGGATTGCGCGGCGCGATTCCCGTGAGGTGAGCGCGTCGGTGGACGGCGGCAATCTCCGGATCGGTGAGCGCCTCTCGCACCGCTACGAGATTCTTGGCGTGCTCGGGCGCGGCGGAATGGGCACAGTGTACCGGGCGCGGGACCTGGAGCTGGACGAGGAGATCGCCATCAAGACCCTCCGTCCCGAGCTGCTGACCGACGCCACGCTGCTGGCGCGATTCAAGGACGAGATCCGGCTGGCGCGGCGGCTCTCGGACCAGAACATCGTGCGGACGCACGACTTCGGCGAGTGGTCGGGGGTGTGCTTCCTGACCATGGAATACGTCGAGGGCATCACCGTCCGTGAGCTGCTCGACACTCGCGGCCGGCTGGGGATCTCGTCGACGCTGGCCATCGCGACGCAGCTGGCGCACTCCCTCTCGGTGGCGCACGAGCACGGCGTCATTCACCGCGACATCAAGCCACAGAACCTGCTGCTCGACGACGCGGG
>JANNOC010000562.1:0-1727 GCA_031398865.1 Gemmatimonadota bacterium
GCGTGGTGACATCGAGCTCGGTCAGGTACAGGGCGTCGCGTGTAGCCTTGCCGGCGACGAACTGCGCGGTGACGGTGGCCGAGGCGAGCGTGGCAGCGGCGACCGCCGAACTCAGCTGTGACTTGGAGGACGTGGTCACGCGCTATGGCATCCGAAGCCTGGGGTCGGAGCGCTCCGGAGAATTACCGCCCGAGGCGCGTGTGAGCGTTTGCGAGATGGATTGTAGCACCGCGGTGCTCTTCCGATCGGGGAGGGACGTGCGGCGGCTGAGATGTCTGTGGTAGTATCGCAGTTCCTCTTGACGCGGGGTGGAGCAGTCCGGTAGCTCGTTGGGCTCATAACCCAAAGGTCGCGGGTTCAAATCCCGCCCCCGCAACCAATAACGGCTTCACGGTAACTCGTGAGGCCGTTTCCATTTAGCGCGACTCTTCTCTGCTTACCCCTGTTCAATTTGAGCGGTCACGAGACCGTTCGTGAGAACAGGTAGCGCACAGTTCGAGAAGATCGCCTCTTCGAGTGCCTGCGCGATCCCTCGAGACTCTGACGCGGACACGTGCGTGTAGACGTTCGCGGTGGTCGACACCCGCGCATGCCGAAGCAACGCTTGCGCGAACTTCAGACTGCCGGTGTGCTTGTGCACCAGCGACGCCGCAGTGTGGCGGAACAGATGCAGCCCCGACCCGCGCCGCACGCGAGGAATCCCCGCCCGCTCGAGGGCGGGATAGAGCACCTGCGTGCGGAGAAAGTCGGGACTCACAGGACGACCGACCGGATCGCCAAACACATAGTCGTCCGGATCCGGGTGGCGTGACGCCGCACGATGACCGACGAGCGCGTCATACAAGACGTCGCTGACGGGGACCTCCGCCCGGCTGGCCTTCGTCTTCGGCTCGACGCGCTGGCCGCGCCAGAACGACTGAGCCACCACCACCGTGCGTCGCTCGAGATCCACGTGCTTCCACTGAAGCGCCACCAACTCTCCTGCACGCAGCCCAGTCAGCGCCACGCACATGATCGCCGTCCGCCATGTTGGCTCGACGCGCGCAATCACGCGCGCGACCTCCGCTCCGCTGAGTGCCGGCTTCTCGGACGCATCGACGTGCGGTCGATGCACCCGAGGACGTACCGGGCTTGACGCGATCAACTCGTAATCCACCGCCACACCAAACATGAGCCGGAGCAGCCCGTAGAGGTTGAGTTGATACTTGGGCGCCAAGGCCGCGATACGTCCGCTTGCGAGAAACATGGCGATGTCCACCGGGCGAACGCTGTCCAGGCGTCGCGTCCCGAAGTACGGCAGGATGTGCACTCGAAGATTCGAGTCGTACACGTACCGTGTCGCCGGCTTGAGCTTTCGCGTGCCGACGTACTGTCGCCATGGTCCTGTCGCAAATTCCGCGAACGAGAGGACCGCCGGCACCGCCGCATTGCCAGCATCAGCGTTGACCTCCCGAAGACGTTCATTGAGCGCTCCCAATGCCGCTTTCTTGTCCGCGCACTCTCGTAGTGATTCCGCTCGTTGCCGCCATCCGCCGCCGGGTTTGCGGATCCGGTACCTCAACACGTACCGTCCGTTCCGCACTGTGACACTGCCTCGCTGAAACGATCGACGGGCCTGGATCATCGTCCTCTCCTTCCATCGGCCCGTCCTTCTGCTCGGGCGCATTCTAGACGGTGCAGGTCGAGAGTCAAAGCCGAGGCTGTCCACACGCGAGACCGGATCAGGC
>JANNOC010000566.1:0-2898 GCA_031398865.1 Gemmatimonadota bacterium
CGAGCAGCGTCCAGCCGAGCCTAACGAGCGCGTACGCCAGGGTAGACTTTCCCGCTCCGCTGTCGCCGGCCAAGAGCCAGCCTCGCCCCATCGGATCGACCACGCCAGCCCCATGCATCAGATAGCGGCCGCGTTCCCGGAGCCGGAGGATCGCACCGACACGGGCAAGCGCCCGACGCGTTTCCGCGGGCGCCCTGGTGTACGCCAGCCCCGGAATAAGGCGACCCCGACACACCCGCAGCTCCGCGCGATCGCGCACGTGCACGAGGCGGACTTCATCCGCTTCCACGGTGGCCTCGATACCGGCCCACTGCCATCGCACCGGTACCGGCGTTATCGCGACTCCGCTGTGTGTCATGCCGGGCGTGCCAATCCCGCCCACGGATGCTCCGGAAAATCACCCAGAAAGCGCGTCTGCCCGTGCCGGCGCGCACACCCCAGGCAGGGGAAGTCATCCAGCTCGTCCCATCGCCCGATCTGATGCAGGGTTTCGGTCTCGGCCACGAACGTCGAATACGCTTCCTCAGCTCGCGCAATCACGGTCGCCAGCGACTCGCGCAACAAGTCGCCGAGGATGCGTTCTCCACCGCTGCCGTAGCGCGAGAGCTGGCAGCAGAACGGCACTCGGCCTCGCGCGTCCACGTAGAGTTGCCGCAGCGCAAGCGTGTTGCAGGTCCGGCGCGGAAGAGGCATGTACGCGCCGTAGTCCACCAGGACGGGCACCGAACTGCGCTGAGCGAGCGCAGCGATCTCCGGCAGCAAGGCGCGCCACTCGTGCGGCGCGAGATCGCTTCCGGACAGCGCCGTTTCCGGGGTGGGCTGCATGAAGATGAAGTGCAGCTCCCGGAGTCCGAGCGCGTTCGCGAGTTCCACAGTCTGCGCGAGCTCGCCGCGGCTCTGACGCGTGAGAACAAGCGACATGTCGGTCGGTATGCCGCGGCTGAGTAAAACGGCGGCTCCGATGAGCGCACGCCGGAAGCTCCCGTGCCCACGTTCCAGGTCGTGAGTTCTCTCCGTTCCACCGCTCAGACTGACGCGAACGTACCGCGGCGGGTGGCCGAGGATGGTCGGCAGGTGGCGCGGGACGAGCCATCCATTCGTGACGAACCGGTACGCCAGTCGGCGCACTTTCAGCTCACCGACAACTTGCGCGAAGATTTCCGCAGCGAGCGGCTCGCCACCCGTAAACACAACTTCGACAGGGCTGAACAGTTCCGCTGCCTGGTCCAATACGCGCCGGATGAACGGAAGCTCCAGCCGGTCGATCGTGCTCTGGTGCGACCCACGAATGCAGTGGGTGCAGTGCAGGTTGCAGAGGTTGGTCAGCTCGAGGCCGAGGTCAAGCGGCCGCGGCGTCGTAGCGGGTGCTGCGGGAAGGTGGGACGAGTCGGCAGGCTCCCGCGAGCCGGCGATGGAAGAGCGGTACGCAGGCGTCCGCAAGCGATTCAAATCGTCTCGGGTTGGCATGGCCCCGATGGGCGATCAAGCGAGGTCAGATCGTGACGGGTGCGGAGTGGTCCGACGAGGCGAAACAAGAAAGCGATGGCAGAAGCCGCGAGCACAGAGCAAGGGCGAGATCCCCCCGCAAGATAGTGCACGGAGCGCCTATCGCGCAGACATGATCTACATCCCCGTCATCGTCAGATTGGTGCACGCCGCGATCTGGCTCATCTCAGCGGGCGACATGTGGATGTTGACGTAGAAATTCCCGGTCATGGGAAACGGCATCGGCAACGTCGTCATCGCGGCCGCGTTCCCCAACGAATCGGCGGCCAACGTCGGATACGCTTCGGGCGGCCCGACAATCGCGCCGGCGTCGCCGCAGCGACCGGAGTGAATGTGCCAGGGGTGCACGTTGAGAGGGGCAGCGCCGATGATGTTGATCGTCGCGGTCGTCTGTCCCGTGCGCTTTACAGGCATCAGAGTAGCCGTGCCGGTGATCAGGCTGCCACCCTGCGGATTCAGCGAGCCAGACCAGCGCATTTTCGCGAGGTCGGTCTTCACCTGCGTGCCGGCACAGGCAAGCGCGGCGAGAGTCAGAGCGGCGGTGGCAAGAAGCTTCGGCCGCATAGTACCTCCTGGCGGGCGACAGTACGCTCAACAAGCGGATCGAGAAGGCGATAGCAAGTAGCCACAGAGGGTCGCATCGGTCAAGGCCGCATCGAGTGCGCACGCCTCGCACCGGAGCGCAGCGCCCGGCTGGACACCCCCACGGCACACCAATACTTTCGCCGACTCGCTCCGAATGCTCTTGGGGATCGGCCGTAGCCATTCCCCTCCGTCCGTTCCTCTGCCGCCGACGAGCGCTCTGCATGCCTGACGATTTCCGCGACGCCGTAGCCGCTGCTTTTCCGGCCGGTGTTCCCTCCATCACACTCGGCGCGCCGACGCGCGACGGTATCATCGAGCCGCGCGCCACGGTCTCGATCCCCTTGGCGATGATGACTCGCCACGGACTCATCGCGGGCGCGACCGGCACGGGCAAGACGAAATCGCTGCAACTGATGGCCGAGCAATTGTCGGCCGCGGGAGTGCCTGTCTTTCTCGCCGACGTGAAGGGAGATGTCGCGGGAATGGCGGCGCCGGGCGAGCGTGACGACCGCGTCGCTCAGCGCGCCACTGAAACGGGGCACGCATGGACCCCAACTGCTTTCCCGGTGGAATTCCTCAGCCTCACCGGCCGGCTGGGCGCGCAGTTGCGGGCAACGGTCTCGTCATTTGGTCCGCTGCTCCTGTCGAAAGTGCTGGGGGTCACCGACACGCAAGCGAGCGTGCTCGCGCTCGTGTTCAAGTATTGCGATGACAAGGGCCTTCTCCTGCTGGACTTCTCCGATCTGCGCGCCGTGTTGCAGTACCTGACGGAGGACGGCGCCGCGGAGCTGCGCGACTACGGTGGCA
>JANNOC010000230.1:0-19049 GCA_031398865.1 Gemmatimonadota bacterium
CAAGTACCGCGAGACCGATCGCCATGCGCGACGGATCGTCCGTGAAAAAATAGTACACACCTCCGAACAGCGCGGCGCCCTCTCCAAGAGCGGCCCCGGCGATCCCGAGCCGCGCGAGTCGCTCCCGGTCGCGCGTCGCGAATGCGAGCTTCCGAACCACCAGGATACCGGCGAGCGCCATGGCGGACACCGCGTACGATGCCATGCCCATGGCTTCCCACGTGGGCATGGGCGTCCAGCCTTCCTGCCGATGCAGCCACCACGTCACGACCGCGAAGAGCAGAACGCCGACCACCATCGATGCGCGAACCAGCAGCATCGACGATCGCGTCGGGTCTGTGCCGGGAGCAGACCGTAAAAACTTGATGGTCACTGTCGCACGGTCCTCCTGCTCATGGAGTGCGCGTCTCGTCGCGCTGGTACACGCGGACTCCACCGAGATATGTGGCGAGCACCTGCGTGTCCAGAATGCGCTCGTCAGGCACGGTCATGATGTCCTGATCCAGTACGACGAAGTCCGCGTACTTCCCCGGCGCGAGCGATCCGAGATCCTTCTCCTGAAACGCCGCCATCGCCGGCCACAACGTCATGGACTTGAGCGCCTCGTCCCGCGTGACGCGCTGCGCCGGGTACCATCCGCCAGCGGGGAAATTCTTTGCGTCCTGGCGAGTCACGAAGGAATGGAATGAGAGGAGCGGGTTCACGTATTCGACCGGGAAGTCGCTTCCGTTGGGAATGATGACGCCGGTCTCCCGCAGCGATCGCCAGGCATACGCCCCGCCGCGCGCGCGATCGGCGCCGAGGCGTTCCTCCGCCCAGTACATGTCGCTGGTCTGATGACTTCCCTGCATGGACGGAATGACGCCGAGCGTCGCGAAGCGCGGGATGTCATCGGGGTGCAGGATCTGCGCGTGCTCCACGCGGAAGCGATGATCGCTTTTGGGCACACTCCGGAGCGCCTGCTCGAAAGCGTTCAGCACCTCGCGATTGGCACGGTCACCAATGGCGTGCACGTTGAGCTGGAAACCGTTGCGCAGCGCACGCTCGGCTACCGCGCGCACGCGCGCCGTCGGCGTCAGCACCAGCCCAGAGTGTGACGGCTCGTCGCTATACGGCGCGAGCAACGCCGCGCCGCGTGAGCCGAGCGCACCGTCAGCGGAAATCTTGATGGCGCGAATCCAGAGACGCCCGCCGTACAGCGCGTTCTGCGGGCCGCGCCTGAAGTACCGCGCGAGCGTCGCATCGTCGCTCTGAATCATGACGTAGTTGCGTAGCGAGTACTTGCCCTCGCGCGCGATCGCTTCGAAGACATCCAGCACCTCACGCGAGACGCCGGCGTCGTGTACGCCGGTGAGCCCCCAGCGATTGGCTTCCGCGATGGCGGCGAGCGTCGCCGCGCGAATTTCTGCGCGACTGGCCGACGGAATGCGGTCGCCCACGAACCCCATCGCGCGATCCACGAGCACGCCTGCCGGCACACCGCCGGTGTCGCGCTCGATGCGACCGCCGCTCGGGTCGCGCGTCGTCGCGCTCAGCTTCGCGACTCGCATCGCGCGCGCGTTCACCAGCGCCGCATGCCCGTCCACACGCGTGAGAAAGACCGGATGATTCGGCACGGCGCGGGACAGCGCGTCATGCGTCGGAAAGCGCGTGTCGCTCCAGTCGTTCTGGTCCCAGCCGCGCCCGCGGATCCAGCGTCCAGCCGGCAGCTGCCGCGCGCGCGCGACGACGCGGGCGATCACGTCGTCATACGACGTCGTGCCGACGAGATCCACCGTCGTGAGTGCGACGCCGAGTCCGTACAGGTGCGCATGCGCGTCCGTCATTCCGGGAATCACCGTGCGACCCCTGAGGTCCACGACGCGTGTGGCCGCACCGCGCATGGCGAGTGCGTCGGAGGAACCACCGACGAATGCCACTCGCCCATTCCGCACGACGAGCGCTTCCGCGCTGGGTCGAGCGTCATCCACGGTGTGAATGCGAGCGTTGGTGACGATCAGCTCCGGCGCGCGCTGTGCACCCGCGATTTGCCGCGGAACGAGAACGGCGAACGCGAGGAGAGCCAGAACGCCGAGAGCACGGCGGCAGCGGAGGGTGCTCAGCGACAAGCGGTGCGGCATGCTAGGGGGAACGGGGAACGGGGAGAAGCGATGCGTTGTCGGGAAAGTGCGACGTCGAAGCTGATGCGGAGTGTCGCAAATCTGTGACGCGTTCAAGATCGCCGCAAACGGCGCCGGAGGGCAGCGTCCCGCGCGGCTGCTTCTAGTTCAGCCGCGCGACGCTGCGGCCGAGGGAGCGTTCGATGCGGGCTGTCAGACGTTCGCCGGCGAACCGCAGCAGAAAGGCGATCGCAAAGAAGCGCGCGGCGCGCCCCACGGTGATCCCGAAGAGGAAGTGCGGGAGAGGAACACCGAAGGCGCCCGCCGCGATGCTCACCAGTTTCGTCGGAAGCGGCGACACCGTGCTCAGGATCACGATCATCCAGCCACGACGCTCGAACAGCACGCGGCTTCTCTCGAGCGTCGCGTCGCTGACGCCGAGAAAGGAGAGTAGCGGCCGGCCCACTTCCTCGAACGCGTACGCGCCGATGGCAAAGGCGATAAGCCCGCCCACGACGGCGCCGGCCGTAGCCGCGGCCGCAAAGCTGAACGCGCGCCTGGGATCAGCCAGACCCAGAGGAATGAGCAGGATGTCGCTCGGCCCGGGCATCACGGACCCCTGCATGACGGCCCAGCCGGCGATCGCGCTGAGTACCCATCCCGACTCCGCCCAGCGGTGCAACTGGCCGACGAGATGCAGCAGCGCGCGTCTCAGGCGATTGCCCGGACGCGCGCTGCGATGTTCGGCTGGAGGTGTGCGCGGTGCTGGTGGTGCGGGACTCGTCATCACCGCGAAAGATAACGCGGGCAGGTTACTCCCGCGGAGGATTCTCCTTGTCGGCCGGCCGCTTGCGCACCGGCAGAAAGCGACGGATGACCAGCCACGCACCCGCGATCAACAGCGCGAGCGGGATCAGCACACCGAGCATCGCGATGAGGTTCGCGACGAAATCCACAAAGTTGCGCCATGCCCGCTGGAAAGCGCGCGCGATGGGATTGCTCCCCGGCTGCGCGCCAAGAATGGGCCGCCGCTCGTGCATGTTCACATGGATGGTGCTGACGGCCGCGCGAGTGCGCAGGTAGCGCATGCGTCCCTCGGAGCGCTCGATTTCCTCGCGCACGCGGGCGAGCTCGCGCTCCACGGAGAGCACATCCGACAACTTCCCGGTGCGGTTCGCGAGCAGCTCGATCAACCGCTCCTCCAGCCGGCGCGCGTTCTTCATGCGCGCTTCGATGTCCACGAACTCTTCGCCCACGTCCTCGCTGCTAACGTTGCGCGACTCGATCTCGCCGATCGTGCCGAGTGATTGCATGGTCTGCTCGAAGCGCGCCGAAGGCATGCGGATCTCCAGCGAGGCGGAGCGCATCTGCTCTTCGCCGCCCTGCGAGGACATGTTCGCGACAAAGCCACCGGCGCGCTGCGCGAGTTGCTGCAGCGCCACGATCGCGATCTCTATGGAATCCACTTCCATCATGACGTGCCCGGTCTTGATGAGCATGCTCGGCACGATGGTGCCTTCGGACCCCGTCCCCCCGATGCGCTGTGGGTCGGCGAGGGCGATCGCATCTCGCTGCGCGGGCGGAGCGGCGGCTGCGTCAGTGGCCGAGCCGGGTCGACCTGGCGCCGCGATCCGCGAGACTTGCCCGCCTTGCCCGATGCCAATGGCACGTTCGGCCACCGCATCGCTGGCCATGACGTCCGCGGGCGCGCCCTGCGCGTTCATCTCGACGGACTCACCTTTGGAAGCGTCCGTACGGACCTCTTTTCCCTCGCACGCAACTACGGAGAGCAGTACAAGCGCGGTGAGGCGCATCAGGGTCATTCGCATGGGTAGTCCTCTCATAGTGTTCCGGTCACTCGGCGAGCTACCGGCATTTCATTTCGGTGCTGCAAGTAGGACGCGCGGCGCCCACGCGCTTGCACACATAAGGTAGCGAAACCGGTCGCCCGAGCACGGGAATCGCGATAACTTTCGACTCCCCTCGCATCCCAGGACCAGCATGTCCCGTCCGGACGTCGCG
Organism: Gemmatimonadota bacterium; assembly: GCA_031398865.1. Lineage (GTDB taxonomy): Bacteria > Gemmatimonadota > Gemmatimonadetes > Gemmatimonadales > Gemmatimonadaceae > JANNOC01. The sequence continues at coordinate 4,122 of JANNOC010000230.1, forward strand.
CGAACCGCAGCCCTCGCGCTCGCCATCTCACTCGCCGCCACCGCCACGGCAGACGCGCAGCGCCGGGCGAGACCTCGAGCACCGGCGCCGGCTCCCCGCGCGGTTGCGTCGCCCACGGTGTCGCCGCCGGTCTCGGCGCCGATCTCGGACGTTCGCTATGACGTCACCTTCGACGAGATGACCGCCGCGTCGCGCACAATCAAGGTGCGCATGACGCTGACGACGCCGGGGCGCGATCCGGTGCTGCTCTCACTCCCCGCATGGACCCCGGGCTCCTACGAGATCAGCAACTTCGCCCGCTACGTGTCGTCATTTCGCGCCACTGCCGGCGGCAAAGCACTCGACTGGGACAAGCTGGATCACGATACCTGGCGCATCGCGCCCGCGGGTTCGCGCAGCATCACGCTGGAGTACGACGTCCTCGCGAATGAGATGGACAATGCCAAGTCGTGGACGAAGCCGGATTTCGCGTTCTTCAACGGAACGACCTTGTTTCTCTACCCGGAGGGACGGGATTTCGGCTTCGCCTCGACCGTGTACGTCATCACATCTCCGCGCTGGCACATCGCCACCCAACTCGACTCTCGACGCGAGGGAGCGTACACGGCCCAGAGTTTCCACGATCTGGTGGACGCCCCGTTTTTCGTCGGACGCTTCGACTTCGATTCCGTGCAGATCGCGGGTAAGTGGACGCGCCTGGCGACTTATCCCATGGGCGCGTTCACGAGCGGCACACGCGCGGCGCTCTGGAAGCATCACCAGCAGATGATTCCGCCGCAGATCGCCGTGTTCGGCGAGACGCCGTGGACTACGTACACGACGCTCATCGTCATCGATTCGCTGGCTGGAGGGAGCGCGCTGGAGCACGCCAACTCGCACCTCGGCATCTATCCCCCCGAGCTGATCGGCACGATCCTGCTGCCGTCCGTCACGTCGCACGAGATCTTCCACGCCTGGAATGTGAAGCGTCTGCGCCCGGCGGAGATGGTCCCGTATGACTACTCCAGGCCACAGCCGACCACGCTGCTCTGGGTGAGCGAAGGCGTCACGGACTACTACGCCGACGTCGCGCTCGTGCGCGGCGGCATCGTGGACTCCGCGGGCTTCTTCGCGCTGACGTCAGGCAAGATCGCGCAGGTCAACACCACCGCGCCGGTTGCGCTGGAGGACGCGTCACTGTCGTCCTGGGTGCAGCCTACGGACGGGACCGGATATGTGTACTACCCGAAGGGCTCGCTTGCCGGATTCATGCTCGACATTCTGATTCGCGACGCGAGCGACAATCGAGCGTCGCTCGACGGCGTGCTGAAGGAGCTATACGGCAGCACCTACAAGCGCGGGAAGGGATTCTCCGAGAGTGACTGGTGGGCGGCGGTTCAACGCGCCGCCAACGGCAAATCGTTCACGCAATTCACTGAGCGCTACATTGACGGCCGCGAAGAGTTTCCGTGGGACAGCATTCTCCCGCTCGCGGGGATGCGCTTTCGCGGTGATACCGTGCGCGAGCCGCGCATCGGGATCAACGCCGCGCTGGACAGCGCTGGCATGCGTGTCGGCGGCGTCGTGGACGGCGGAATGGCGGGGATGGCCGGCGTGCAGATCGGCGACATCCTGCTGAGCGTCGGGGATGTCACTGTCGTGGACGCGAGCTACGGTGCCGCGTATCGCGCGCGCTATGCGAACGATCGAGAGGGAGCGCCGCTGATCATTCGCGTGCGCCGCGGCGGCCAGGTGCTGTCGCTGAACGCCGGGCTGCGCTTCTGGCAGCGGGTGTCGGGTGTGATCGTCGCCGATCCCGCGGCCTCGGCGAAGGGCGTGCGTATCAGGAATGGGATTCTGCGCGGGCGGTAGTGAGGCAGCAGCGTCCTACTGCGTCCTACTTGTACCACTCCACAATTCCAGCATCTCTGGCCGCGGGACCGGTGTACGGTTCCCGCATCAGCGCTTCGATTTCCGCAATCTCGCGTGGCGCGCGCGAGATCCATTCGGTGCCGCTGGCGGTAACGATGTAATCGTCCTCGATGCGCACGCCGATGTTGGCGTGCCTGCGGACCGCGGGGCCGATAGCGGCCTTGACCGCGCGATTGCGCGGCGTGTCCGGGATGAGGTCCAGGAGATTGCCTCGGACGTAAATCCCGGGCTCGATCGTAAAGGCACTGCCGATGCCTAACGAGCTGGTGAAGAGCTGGTCCGGGTCATGCACATCCAGCCCGATGCCGTGACCGAGTCCGTGCATGTAATACAGCGACCATTGCGGACAACCCGCGGGTGTGGGACGGGCGCATTCGCCGGTACGAGCGTCGAACACCGCGTCAGGCGACTGGATCAACCCCAGACGCGCGAGCCCCTGCGCCAGCGTCGTGCGTGCGGTCTCGCTCACCGTCCCCCACTGCGCACCCGGCTTCGCGACACGCTCGGCGGCGGCCTGCGCGTCGCGCACAATCTGATAGACGGCGCGCTGCTCGGGCGAGAACTTTCCATTGACCGGTACCGTGCGCGTCACGTCGGCGGCATAGCCCCTGTACGACGCGCCGATGTCCATGACGAGCACCTCGCCATCCCGCATGAAGCGATCGTCACGCATGTAGTGCAGCGTCGTGGAGTTCGGACCCGACGCGACGATGGAGGCGAACGCGGGACGATCGGCTCCATTGCGCCGGAAGGTGTACTCGATCAGCGCCTGCGCCTCGAACTCGTTCATGCCCGGCTCGATGAGCCGCATCACGTCGCGATGCGCACGCACCGTGATTTCGACCGCCCGCTGAATCATCGTGAGCTCCGCCGCGCTCTTCTTGCCGCGCAGCCGGTCGGCCACCGAGTCGAGCACGCCGATCTGGAACGCGGCCCCTTTCGCCGTCCGAAGCGCGCGCACGAACGCGTAGCCCGGGCCGTTGGTGTTTCCCGCGTATTCGCCGCTGCCCTGGTGATCCGTGACGAAATACAAGGGCAGTCCAGTCGCCAGGAGTGAATCCAGCGCCGGCTGCAATCCGGAAGAGCTGCGCGCGGGCACGCCGAGCCGGTCGCGAATTGCGCTGAACGTACTCCGTGTCCCGGTCCACACTTCCGCCGCCGGCTCGCTCGGTTGTGCGAACAAGGTGCTCGTTACCACTCCGCCACGCTTCACGATGAGCAGCGCCGCACCAGCTTCGTCGAAACCAGCGAAATACAGAAAGGGCGAGAGCTGAATGAGGCCCGGATAGAATCGCTCGGGCTCCTGGGCGCCGTAGACCAGCGTGACGCCGCTGTCGATGGAAGCGACCAGCGCCTGCCGCCGTGTGGCATACTCCGCGGCGGGGATCTGCGCGAAGCCGAGCGCGGGAACGAGGAGCGCGAGCGACGTGATGACGGAGAGGCGCATGACGACGGGGGACTGGAGGAGCGGGACGGGACGAGCGGACAATCCTCAGGTTCTTATTATGCTAACTTATCGCCAATCATGACGACACCGACGCCCGCTCTCCGCTCCCCGTCTTCCTCCTCGCTCGAGCAGCGGGTGGACATCGAAACGCCCGAACAGGTCGTCTTCTCGTACACCGTCGCGGGCATCGGGTCACGCGCGGCCGCCGCGATCGTCGACTACCTGATCTGCCTCGTGGCGCTGCTTGTCGTTATGCTCGCGCTCATGATTCCCGTCGGGATTGGACGCGGGTTCGCCGAGATGGGAGCGTGGTCGCTTGCTGTCCTCGTGCTGGCGCAGTTCGCGATCGTCTGGGGCTATTACGTGTTGTTCGAGGGACTCAACGACGGGCAGACGCCTGGCAAACGGTGGATGCAGCTGCGTGTCGTGCAGGATGGGGGATACGCGGTCTCGTTTTCCGCGTCGGCGGTGCGCAATCTGGTGCGCATCGTGGATCTCCAACCCGCGTTCACCTATGGCGTCGGGCTCATTGCGGCCGGTGTTACGAAGAACGGCAAGCGGCTCGGCGACATGGTCGCGGGGACGATGGTGGTGCGGGAGCGCGTGGTGCACGTGGCGCCGGCGGTCGCATCACGCGCGACACAGGCAGGCGCGCGCGACTACACCACGCTGCTCACCGACGAGGAGTTCGCGCTGCTCGAGCGCTTCATGGCGCGGCGCCAGTCGCTCGAGGCCGACCGGCGACGCGAAATCGCGGAGCAGCTAGCCGCGCGCTTTCGCGACCGTTGGGCCGACAATGAGGCCCCCGCGCAGGTCATGCTCGTCGCGCTGTTCGAGCGCGAGCGCGGCGCGCGCGCCCGCGGGGTCGCCGCGCGCAGTGACACGGGCGCCGCGCGTGAGCAGCATGCCATCGTCGCGCATGGCGCGGAGCGGTGGAGCTCGTTCGCGACGCTGCTGGCCAACGCCAGGAAGCGCGGGCTCGCGCGCATGTCCGAAGACGAGGTGAGCGCCTTCGTCGCGCAGTATCGCGAGATCAGCACCGACCTCGCCAGGCTGCGCACCGCGGCGCGTGGCCGCGACATCGACGCGCTCTTCTACCTCAGCCGTCTCGTCGCCAGCGCGCACAATCTCTTCTACCGGCAACGCCGCCTCGGCGGCGCCACCGCGCTGCGCTATCTGGCCATCTCGGTGCCGCGCGAGATACGGCGTTCCGCGCGCCCGATCCTCGCCGCGGCGGCGCTGCTCTTTCTCCCGGGCATCATCACCTTCGCCACCGTCATGCGGCACCCGGAGACGATCGACGATCTGGTCCCCGCCGAGATGATCGAGCGCGCGGAAGACGGCGTGCGCCGCGTCCGGAACGGCGAGGGTTACATCTCCGATCCGCAGATCTTCCGGCCCGTCATGGCGACGCAGATCATCGCGAACAACGTGCAGATCACCTTTTCCGCGTTCGCGCTGGGAATTACCGCGGGCATCGGCACGGCACTGCTGCTGGTGTTCAACTCGATCCACATCTTCAGCGTCTTCGCGCTGTATCACAGCAAGGGGATTCTTCCACTCATCCTCGCGTTCGTCGCGCCACATGGCGTACTCGAACTATCGGCCATCTGCATTGCGGGAGGGGGAGGATTCCTCCTGGGTGGCGCGCTGCTTTTTCCAGGTGTGCTCACGCGCCGAGAAGCGCTCGTCGTGCAGGGGCGGCGCGCGATCCGGCTGATTGCGGGCGCGACGTTGCTGCTGCTGGTCGCGGGAAGCATCGAAGGGATGATCTCGCCGATCGAGTACTGGCCACTCGAGCTCAAGGGGATCGTATCCGCGATCACCGCGGTGCTGCTCGTCGCGTATCTGAGCCTTGGCCGCCGCGGCGAAGCAGGCGCGATCGAGGAGGACAGCGCCTACAGCGCCGCGCGCGCCTTGATCTCGAGATAGCGATTCACCACGGCCGCCGTCATCGTGTGCGGCGAGACATCCACCACCGAGACGCCGGCGCGCCGCATGCGCGCGAGCGCTTCGTCCCGGGCGAGAATCAGCTCCTCGGCTGATGCGCTCTCGTACAGTCCTGACGATGACGCGCGCCCAACCGTGAGTGGCAGCGCCGCGTCCAGCAGCGCGTCGGTACGCAGTGCCACCACCAGCGGAAGGTGGCGCGCCGCGCCGCGCGTCGTGTGCGCGATCATCGCTTGCGAGCTGCGCACGTCCACGACGTCCGTGAAGAGGACGATGAGTGAGCGCTTGCGATGCCGCGTGGCCAGCGTGCGGAAGGCCGCCGCGTAATCCGGCTCCGTCATCGTGGCCTCCACCGACACCAGCGCGTGGCGCATCCGCTGGATCGCTGTCACGCCGCGCGACGGAGGAACCCAGACGCGCACTTCGTCGTCGAACAGCAGCAGGCCGACATCGTCTCCCGAGTGCACGGCCACATCCGCGAGCACCAGCGCCGACGAGAGCGCGTACTCGAATCGCGGCAGCGGCCCCGCGAACTGGGTCATGAGCCGGCCCGCGTCGATCGCGATGACGACCGTCTGCCCTTGCTCGACGGAGAACTCGCGCGTGATGAGCTTCCGCCGGCGCGCCGACGCCTTCCAATCCACGTGGCGCGGATCGTCGCCGACGGTGTACTCCCGCAACCCCTTGAAGCTCGTCCCCTCACCGCGGCGACGAATCGGCCGGATCCCGGCGTCGCGCAACCGGTGTTGCAGCGCGAGGAGACGAAAGCGCCGCACCGGCGCGAGTGACGGCGTCACGGTAATCGTGTCGTCAGGCGCGAAGGCAACGATGCGGTCCACCAGCCCGAGCGGTCCCGACACGCGCAACGCCACCGGGCCGAGCGCGTGGCGCCCACGCGAGCGGCCCGCGATGGTGAACGCTACGGCCGCTTCTCCGCCGGACGCGAGCGTCACTGGCTGCGCGAGCGGATCGCTCACACGCATGATCGCGGACGGGAGCTGGTCGTGCCATGTCACCCGCGTGGGGCGGTGCCACGCTGACCGAAGCTGATAGCCAGCGGAAACCTCGTCGCCCACTCCGACGCTGGCAGGGAAGTGTCGTTCCATCATGAGGCCGCTCGCACCGAAGGCAAAATCCAGGATCACCACAGCAGCGAGCACGACCAGCGCAGCAAGGGCGATGACGCGGCCTCCGGAAGTGCCGGAGAGCAGCCACAGCGGCGCGGCGATCGCGATGGCGGCTGCGAGGCGCCGTGTGGGGGCGATACCGGCAATCCACCCGCGAACGTTCACTGCGGTGCAGGCACGCGCGTGAGCACCGTGTCGAGCACGTCGTCCGCACCGCGGCCCTCTACCTCGAGCTCCGGCGCCACCATGACGCGATGCCGCAGCACGGAGAGCGCGAATCCCTTGACATCGTCAGGCGTCGCGAAGTCGCGCCCTTCGAGCACCGCCGCGGCCCGCGCGATACGCAGCAGCGCGACCGACGCACGCGGTGAGCCGCCCAGCGTCAATCCGGCGTCTTCGCGTGTCGCGCGCACGATGGACGCGATGTACTCGCGGATCTCCGGCGCGACCTTCACCGCGTCCACGGAGGCGCGCAAGGCGCGGCATCCCGCGGCGTCGAGCACCGGCGTGACGTCGCCGCCCTGTTCGAGATCGATGCCATTGGCGTAGCGCGCGAGCATCTCCAGCTCCGCCTCGCGAGATGGATACGGCACTTTGATCTTGAGAAGGAAGCGATCCAGCTGTGCCTCGGGCAGCGGGTACGTGCCTTCGTACTCCACGGGATTCTGCGTCGCAAAGACGGTAAAGAGATCGCCGAGGGGCCGCGCGGTGGAGTCCACCGTCACCTGGCGTTCCTGCATCCCCTCGAGCAGCGCGGACTGCGTTTTCGCCGGCGCGCGATTGATCTCGTCAGCGAGCAGCAGATCGGTGAAGATCGGGCCCGCGTGGAACTCGAACTCGCGCGTCGTCTCCCGGAGCACGCTGACGCCGGTAATGTCGGACGGCATGAGATCGGGGGTGAACTGGATGCGGCCGAAGCGCGCACCCAGCGCGCCGGCGAGGCGCCTGACGAGCAGGGTCTTCGCGGTGCCGGGCACGCCTTCCAGCAGCGCGTGGCCGCGTGCCAGAAACGCGGCCAGCGCTTCGTCTATCACCGCGTCCTGGCCGACGACGTGGGTGGCGACCGACGCGCGAATCGCGCGCAACGTGTCCTGGATCTGCTCAGGTGTCATCACTGGTGCAATGTCCGTTCGATGTGAACGATGGCCCGCCCCGCGTCGAGAAAGCGGTCGGGGGGAAGCGGCTGCGCGAGCGCGTCGAGCAACAGCGCAACGTCGGGTGCGAGCGTTGGGAAACGCGACGCGGCACTGCGCAGAAAGTCCTCGTCGCTCTCCCAGCGGCCGGCCGGCGGCTGCCCGGAGGCATACCGCCGTCGCAGCCCGCGCACGAGCCGTCGCGTCGCGAGCCGCGATGCGCCCACCTGTTCGTACGCGCGCGACAGCGCACCGACGTGCTCCAGCGGCGAGCGTCGCTCGAAGCGCACGCGCGGGAGGGGCGCCAGCGCGCGAACGCCGACCGCGACAATCAGGACCGCGAGCGCGCCGAGCAGCTGCGCGAGCATCCGGCCGGGGGGAGTGTGCAGCAGCACGTGGCGCACAGCGCGCACGACGCTCGCATGCGTCCCAAAGCCCTGATGGTATTCATCGAACACGATCGGCCGGCGGTGTGTCGGGTCCAACCAGTGCAGCATGGCGATCGACTGAACCCCCGCGTTCCACCGGCACGTTCGGATCACGTCGTTGCGCAGGAGATCCGGGTCCGAGAGCGCGACCACGCGCCCGCGGCCGAGTGAAAATCCCAGCGCGGCCGGAAAGCGTCCGGCGCTCTGCCGATTGGTGCCGTCGAACCGAATGGAGTCGGCGCCTCCACTCGTGGGCGGCGGACCACGGCGGATGCTGATGAACGTAGTGTCCGCCATGAGCGAACGAGGGCCCTGCCGCACGAGCGACAGCAAGTACACGTCCTGCCCGGGCCACTGGATGATTCCGCCATCGGACACTGAATCGCACGCGGCCGCTGTATCCTCCGCCGGAATCTGCATCTGGCCGCCGAGGATGGACGGCTTGAGGTGCAGCGAGTCGGCGAGCGCGGAGCCGGACGTGGCGACGAAGAGCAGCGTCGCGCCACGCCGCACCGCGTCGAGTACGGCGTGCACTTCCATCGCGGTGAGCTGCAGGGGAGGGGCGAGGATCGCGTACGTGGCGCCGGTGTCCAGCGGAGCGCGCAAAGGGAGTGTGCGGCGCTGGACTCGCCATCCCAATCGCTGGGCCACGTCATGAAATGCCCGCGCACCCTGTGACGCTGTCGAATGCGTCGTCAGGCGCGCATCGCCCTCCCGGCCGACGTTCGGCGTCGGCGTCAGCAGCAACGTCACCACGAGCAGCGCGCCGAGCACCGGCAGCACGATCTTCGGCGACACCCACGGGGAGGGGCGCGCGGTTGGCTGCGGCGCGTCAGCCACCGGCGTGGATCAGCGGCGTCGCGAGCGCGTGAAGCCGCTCGTACCGTTCCCGGTCGCACTCGCCAAGACCGTAGATGACGGTTTCGTACGAGCGTGCGAACTCGCGGAAGCGCGTGAATGCGCCGGAGGATCGGCGCCGGAGGTCGCGCGCGTAGTCCCCAACCGTCTTGCTCGGATGCAGGCGCAGGCGCTCCTGGCGCGCGAGCGCTTCGAGCAACGCGCGATACAGCGCGTGCGCGGCCTCCGTGAAGTTGCCGCCCGCCGCGAGCTCCTGCGCGACCAGCCACGGGTCGCGCCCCTGGTAGCCGCGCGCGCGCACATGACCGGCGTGCTCCGTCACGGTTCGCGCCCGGGATTCGTACAGCTGCCGCGCGATGATCGCCCCGACGATGATCAGCGAGAGCGCGGCCAGCGTCCACGCAAGCTCAGGCGAACTCCGCACGGCCAGAATCAGATCCCGGATGAGCGACGCGATCCAGTCGCTGATGCGGGACAGCAGCGTGCTCCGAACGGAGCGATCGTATGGATGCTGCTGAAATACCGCGGAGATGGTGTCGCGGATCGCCTCGGCCGACGGTTGAAGCTGCACCGCCCGGTCTCGTCAGGCGTTGCTCTGGCCGACCGGAACAGTGCCCAGCTCGCGCGTCATGACCTCGATGTCGAACGCTTCCTTCCGGATGCGCGTGTCGTAGTACAACAGCGTCTGCACGATGGAGATTACCGGATATACCAGGATCGTGAACGCCGCGCCGACAATCTGCGAGACGAGCAGCATCGTCGGCGAGATCGTGCCGGACATGGCGGCGCCACCACCCGCCATGAGCCCTATGGCGAAGTACAGCACGAGATAGATCAGCCAGACGAGGCCCAGCGTCTTGATCACGTGCCACTTGAGATTCTTCGACAGCGTGGCGGAGCGTCCCAGGGCGGCGAAGGGACCGAGCTTCTCGAGCATGACCGTCGCGGGAACCGCGAAGTACTGCGCGAACATGTACACGCCCGGAGCGATGAGCAGCATGATGCCGACGACCACGGAGAGCCATTTCACAATGGCGGCGATTAGCAGTGAGCCGAAGCGGCCGACCGATTGGCGGAAGGCGGCGCCGGTGTCGATGCTGCCGCCGAGGTACGCCTGGGACGCGGCGAGCGTCATGACCGCGTCAATGAGCGTGAACCAGAGCAGGCCGCTGACGTACATGACCGTGAGGCTGCCGGGCGTCGGATTCATGGCACGCTCCGGGTCCAGCACTCCGCTGAACATGAGCAGGATCATGTAGGGGACATACGCCATCGCCATGATCATGACGTACGTCAGATAATCCCGGCGGAGGAGCTGCACGGCGGCGTCCACCAGCTCGGATACGGAACGCGCGCGGAAGGGGACTGCGGTCACTTGGCGTCTCGGTGGTGAGAGTGAACGTGGAGTATAGAGGGCGCCTGCAGCACCGCCAGTCGCGGGACGACAACCCTGTGAGGCGGAAACCGGGCCGCTGGCAGCTACCGAAGCACCAGCTTCGCGATAGTCTGCAGCTGCATGTTGCTCGTCCCTTCGTAAATCGTACCGATCTTCGCGTCGCGGTAGAACTTCTCGACCGGATAGTCCCGGGTATAGCCGTATCCGCCAAACAGCTCGACGCACAGCGAGGTCACCCGTTCGCACACCTGCGACGAAAACAGCTTCGCCATCGCGCCTTCGCGCGCGATGTCCTGCCCGGCATCCTTGAGACGTGCGGCGTTGTACACCATGAGTCGCGCCGCCTCCAGTTCGGTCGCGGCCTGCGCCACCTGAAACTGAATGCCCTGAAACTCGGCCAGCGATTTGCCGAACTGCTTGCGCTCCTTCAGGTACGCGGTGGTGGCGGAGAGCGCCCCCTGCGCGATGCCGATCATCTGGGCGCCGATGCCGATACGGCCCTCGTTCAGCGTCTCGATCGCGACCCGATATCCCTGACCCACCACACCGAGCACGTTGTCCCGGGGTACCTCGCAGCCATCCAGCATCAACTCAGTCGTGCTGGACGCGCGAATGCCCAGTTTCTCCTCCTTCTTGCCGACGGAAAACCCCGGGAATCCCCGCTCGACGATGAACGCGGTGATCCCCTTGTATCCGGCACCAGGATTCACGGTTGCGAACACGACGAAGACGTCGGCCTCGGCGCCGTTCGTGATCCACATCTTCCGTCCGTTCAGCACCCACATGTCGCCGCGCTCCTCGGCGCGTGTCGCCAGCGCGAAGGCATCGGACCCCGAGCCTGGCTCGGACAGCGCATAAGCTCCGAGCTTTGACGACGTCAGCTCCGGGAGATAGCGCTGCTTCTGCGCGTCGGTGCCGTGCCGCGCGATGGGAAAATTCACGAGCGTGTTCTGGACATCCACCATGATCGCGGCGGCCGCGTCCACCTTGCTGAGCTCCTCGACCGCGAGCGTGACCATGAGTAGCGAGCCGCCGGCGCCGCCGTACTGTTCCGGTACTTCGATTCCCATCAGTCCCAGCTCGAAGAACCTGGCGCGCAATGCCGGATCGATCTTCCCGGCGTTCTCCATCGCGGCCACGCGTGGACGCACCTCTTCCTCGGCGAGGCCGGCGACGGCGGCGCGGAACATCATCTCCTCGTCGGTGAGCATCGTGAGCGCGGGGCGCGCGGAGAGCTCGGTGGTCATCGCGCGAGCGCCGCGCCGCTCGTGGAGCTGTCAGCGGTGATCGCGTCCTCGCCGGTGCGCTGCTCGAGGCCGGCCCGTTCGAGGACGACTCCAGCGAGCTTCTCGCTGACACCAAAGGCGCCGGTGACGCGGAACGCAACGCCCGGAAACGCCGCGGCGGCTTCGGCTACCAGATGCGGAATGTCCTTCGTGGAATGCCGGCCCGGAGACAGCATGTAGGGGAAGGCGATCACTTCGGTGGCACCGTCGCGCACGCACCGCGCGAAGCTGTCCGCGATCGTCGGCGCGGCCAGCTCCATGTGCGCGATGTGGACGATCACGCCCTCCCCGGCCACGCGACGCACGACCGTGGCCATGTCCCCGAGCATCTCGTTCGCCTCGGCGCGTTTGGAGCCGTGGTCAATGAGGAGAATCGCTTTCATGCTGTCGATCTCGATTCGGGACGACGAGCATCCGCGCGCCGCGCGGATCCAACGACGAAGTCTAACACGCGCTCGGGGGAGGCGGCCCCCGTGTCAGCTTGCCGCGGCGGCCGCGGCAGCCCGCTGTTCCTGGATCCGTTTCTGCGCGGCCGTGGAGACGTAGTCCGAGCTCTGCGCGGTCGCCTTCTCCGTGGACGAGAAGTTGACGATGCCCATGCCGAGCCCCTTGAGCGTATTGTGCCAGAGAACCGTGCCGGTGGCGGGGTCGAGACAGAAGACCTCGCCCTGATTGCCCGCCAGCAACCGGTCCGCGGTGCGGTGCAGCGAGACGAAGTCCGATCCCTTGAGCTTCGTGCGCCACAACTCCGCGCCGGTGACTTCGTCAACGGCGAGGACGCAGTTCTTGATTCCGATGTACACAAGGCGCGACGCTTCGCGAGGCATGGCGGTTCCGTGAAATAGGGTGGGGTGGTGTCGCTCAGGATCTGTTGGTCCGCGAACAAAGATAGAGTGGCTCCGCCTCCGCGGAACGGGCGGAGCTACACACCGCGCGCTAAGGCGTCGGGTCCACGAATGTGGAGCACTCGTCAGCCAGCACACCGGCGCACATGGCATCGATCTGGTCGTCCATCTCGTCGTTGATCTCGATCCAGCTGTCGGGATTCTCGAAGTTCGCGAGAAACTCGTCCACGGTCTCCTCGAGATCGACGTAGTCGTGCACCGTGTCCCCATCGGGACAAACGAGGGTGACGCGGATGGTGATGCGGTACACGTACGGCTCCGCATCCACCTCCCACTCCTGGCTATCGATGTTCCCCCAGCACTCTCCCGGCTCGTAGTCGTCCGAGTCCTCGAAGATCTCGCAATCGCAGTTCGGGTGCGGGCGGTCCGGCTCATCCTCATAGAGCCCCTCGAGCGCCAAGCAGACCGCACAGCCGTCCAACGTGAGCCACTGGAAGCCCATTCTCTCGCTCTCCTATCGGGTGCGGCGAGACAGTTTGAGTCCGGCGAGGACGGCGCGCACGTCGCCCATGAACGCACTGACCTCCTCGGGCGTCGTCGGGCGGCCGCGCTCGCGGAGGATCCTCCGCAGGCGGAGGCGGATCTTCTCGCGATGCAGCCGACCCGCCGACATGTCGTTCGGCACGAGCTGGTCGCCCACCACCCGAAACTGCTGCTTCGGCTGCACGCCGGCCGGCACTCGCGACGCCGGGACGCGAACCGTGGTCACCAGCAGCTCGCCGTCGCGCCACGACTTGAGCTTCGACACGAGCTGCACCTCCCCACCGGCAGTGACCTCACGGACTACGAGGATGTCGCCGTCGCGCAACGCATCGGGCGCGAGCAGCACCTGCCGCGCCACGTGGTACGAGAGTGGCAGCAGGTCACCGTCGAGTTCGGACAGCGTCACCGGCTCCGCGTTGGAGGTGCTCCCGGGTTGCAGGCGCAGCACGCTGCTTCCCGCAGTGCCGGCATCACTGGAGATGGACGGGTATTCGAGCACGAGCGGCGCGTGGTCGGGATGTGTCACGCGAACGGTGACGTCACGTCCCAGAGGAATGCGCAGGACGCGGAAACGGCCGCGATCATCGCTCTCGCCGCGGATGTACCCCACCCCCACGACAGCGCCAGCGACAGGCTTTCCCTCGGCGTCGATGACGCGCCCACTAAAGGCGCCCGTGCGCAGAATCACCGCTGCGTCGCGCAGCATGTTGGCGACCTGATTCGCGGTGGGTGCCTCGGCGATCACTCCCTCCTTCTTCGCCGCGCGCATCACCGCGGTGATGTCGTCCAGCTGCTTTCGCTGGAGCTCGTCGATGGTCTCGACCCCGTGTTTCACGAGCGCCTCCGCCCACTGCGCGGAAACGTCATGGACCTGGAGCAGCATCGCCATGCGCTTCCAGCCCCGCACCTGCTGATCCGACGCCATTGAGCGGACGGCGTCGTGGATGCGCCTGGCGGGCACGCGGAGGAGATCGAGGACCGTCCAGACGCCGATTCCGGCCAGCGCGTCGGCGATGGCGGGTCCGATCCCTTCGATGGTCGAAACAGGAGCTCCGATGGCGATGGACATGACATTCCCTCCTGCGGACTCGGCTCAGGGGTCCGGAACGACGAACTCCGAGCACCTCCCCTCCAGCTCGTTCGCGCACATGGCATCGATGTGATCGTGCATCGCGTCGTATGCGGCGTCCCACGCGTCGGCGTCCTCGAGGACTTCGATGTACTCGTCGAGCGTCTGTTCGATCTCGAACTGGTCTTCGACCTCCTGGCCGTCGGGACAGATCCTGGTCACTGTCACGAACGTCACGATCCGCAGCGGCTCGGTGAGGACCATGGGCTCGCCGTCCAGATCGCCCCAGCACCACCCCGGTTCGAGATCGTCCCCGCCCTCGAAGATCTCACAGTCGCAGTTGGGGTGCGGCCGCTCGGGCTCGTCGTCATTGTAGCCCTCGAGCGCCATGCAGACGCTGCAGCCGTCGAGCGTGAGCCATTCGAAACCCATGATGTCGTCCTCACTCGTAACCGGCGAGAAGGTAGCGAAGCGAGGCCATCGTGGCGAGCGCCACGACGCCTTGACGAAATCGCTAGCTACGGCAGTCAGCGAAACCATGAATGGCAAGCGAACAACGACTTCTAGCAGGTGCCGCGGCAGGGCCAACATGACGATCAGCGACTCTGCAATGCTCCTGCGGCCGATCCCTCGATCGCCCGCGCCGGCGTCAACGTCTCGCGAAACACCTCCAGCGCAAGCTCCACCTTCCCGAACGGCGCAGACACCTGCACCCCCTGTACCGACCCGCGAACCTGCTCGAGCATCTCCCGAGCGATCGCGATCCCCTCGGCAACCGCCACTTCCTTCGAGCGCTCGTTCGCCCGACGCATCCGCGTAATGATCGCCTCCGGCACGGTCACTCCGGGCACTTCATTCGCCAGAAACTCGGCGTTGCGCACTGACACCAGCGGCCAGATCCCCGCGATGATCGGAATGCGCGTGTGCTCGATGGT
>JANNOC010000671.1:0-5292 GCA_031398865.1 Gemmatimonadota bacterium
TGATCTGCGCGTCGCTGATGTTGCGTGGATGATCGTTGAGCGCCCGTGCGCTCGAGTGCGACGCAATCACCGGCTCCGTTGACGCGGCCACGGCATCGAAGAAAGTGGCCTCGCTGACATGGGAGATGTCCACGAGAATGCCAAGGCGATTCATTTCGTGTACGACGTCGCGACCGAAGGGAGTGAGTCCGCCAGTGCTCGTGCCGTTGACCCCGATGGACGATCCCGCCCAGGAATTGCCGTTGTTCCAGGTGAGGGTGAGATACCGCGCGCCACGCCGGTGCAGCTCTCGCAGATTCTCCAGCGACCCTTCGATCGCGTGACCGCCCTCAACGCCGATCAGGACCGCGATCTTTCCCCCCGCCTTGGCGGCGCGCACATGCGCCGCGGTCGTCGCGAGCACGAGCTTGTCGGGATGCCGCCGCGCGAATGCCTGAATGGAGTCGATGCCGATGAGTGCACGCTGGAACGATTGATCCGGTGTTTCCAACGCATACGCTGCGTCCACCCACGCTGACAGAAAGACCGCGGTGAGGCCGGACTCGAGCAGACGGGGATAGTCCGTGTGTCCCCCTTGCGGCCCAAAGCCGGCAGGGTTCCGCACGTCGGGGTCGTAGCCCTCGCTCATGCGGTCAGGCAAATCGTTATGCACATCGATGACGATCGCGTCGCGATACAACTGCTCGGCGCGCTGTGCGAGAGCAGTGGAGGAACCAGGCATCGGAGTCGAGGCTGAGGGCGTGCCACGCTGCGCACTCACACAGGCGCACAGCGCGAACAATGGAACACACAGCGCGGCTATCCGCACAGGACTCCTTGAGTGAAGTGGGCCGGCGTTCTGGAGACATACGCGTTGTCGCGCACGACCCAGCGCAACGGCCAGTCGGCCGCGCGCGTGATCCCGATGCGCGGAGTGATGATGATGTCCCGGTCGGCAACGGCTGCGCCGGTGTGAATCGTCAGGCTGCCCCGCTGCAATGCGCGCCCGCTCAGCACCCCGGTGATGCCGAGCGCGGCGCAGAGTTTCCCCGGTCCATTGGTGAGGTCACGGTCGCTGCCAGCGCGGGGACGCCGCCGCCGCATGAGCGGAAGTCCCTCGAGCGGCTCCAGGGCGCGGACCAGAACGGCGCTGCCATACCCCTCCGGCATTGTCACCGCGTTGAAGCACCAATGCATTCCATAGATCAGATACACGTACGCGCTTCCAGGCGCGCCGTGCAGGTCGCGCGTGCGGCGCGTCACGCCGGCGATGGCGTGACATGCCGGGTCGTGCGGCCCGAGATACGCTTCGGTTTCAACGATGCGCCCGCTGCAGACGCCCTCGTCGCTCTCGCATCGGAGCACCGCGCCGAGGAGCTCGCGCGCCACCGGCTCGGTCTCACGGTCGTAGAACGAAGCCGGAAGCGCGCTCCGGCGAGGGCGGCGACTCGTCAGGCGCGTATCCCGCTCAGCCCTCGCGGCCGCTCGCGGGCTTCTTCGCACCGCGTCGCGATCTCGGTTTCGCCGGGGTCGCGCCGGCGTCCGCGTCGCTCTTGGCACCGCGCGCGGACGACGTCTTGGCCGCTCGGGATGGTGCCTTCGCGGCGCGCTTCCGACGCGACGCTGGTGCGGCGACGACGGCCGTCTCGTCGACCTCTAACGCGCCTGCTTCGACGCCACGTTCCGCGGCGGCGAGCGCCGGGGCGGGCGTCGCGATGGGCGACGGTGGCGTGCCCGTCATCACCGCACCTAAGAGAAGATCCGGGGACACGGACGCCGGGCGTTGCGCGAAACCGCGACGTCCCCCGCGACCGGCGGCGCCGATACCGCGCGGCCCCATGCCGCGCGGTGCGACAGGCCCTGCTGCCGGCGATGGTGCAGCCGCGGCCGCCGCCGCGGCGGCGGCGGACAGCTGATCCGAGACGGGCGCCGCCGACGCGGCCGGCGCCACATCGTAGTCGTCGCCACGCTTGCGCAGATCGATCATGTCGGCATCGTGCGAATCGCGCAGGATGCGGATGAAGTTGCGCTCGCTCAGACTTTCGCTATCGCGCCCCAGGAGATCGCGCGCCGCGGCTCGCACGCGCGAGGCCGGCACGGAATCATCCCCGGAGACAAGCGTACCAACCGCCCGCTTGACGAGCGTGAAGGCCTCATCCCGCGTCAGGCGCTCGCCACTGACTCCAATGTCATCGGATACTGGCTGAGGACGGGTCCGCCGCGGATGGTGCGATGCGGCGGGACGCGGCGACGCGGGCGGCAGAACCATTTCGTCGATTGCCAGCGGTGCCGATGCGAGCGACATGTCGGCGGACGACGCGGACTCGGACTCTGGCATCCCCGTTTCGCTCGCCTCGCGCGGCTCTGCGCTTTCCGTGGGCACCGGTGTCCGCGCCTCGCGATCACGCCCGCGTCCGCGCCCGCCGCGGCGGCCGCGACGGCTGCGCTCCTCCGACGCCGGACGCGCCCCATCGCCTTCTTGCCCGCGCGCGAGGGCGGGTACGCCCGTCGTCACTGACATCGCCTTGCCCGGCCCGATATCCACCTCGAGCTGGCCGTTCTCCATCTTGGTCACGGTGAGAATCCCCTTCTCCGCGGCCTCCATGCAGAAGCGCGAGAACTTCGAAATCTTGAGGTCCTTTTCGTCGAAGGAGCTGTCGATCTCCTGCATGACCTGCTTGAGCCGGTCCGAGCGCATGACGTCGCCGTTCTTCTTCATGCGATGGATCGCCTCGGCGGCAAGCTCCCACGGATCGCGCTTGGCGGAGTCTTCCTCCTTGGTGTTCACCAGCCCGGCGAGCGAGTTGTAGCTGTAGTACTCGTCGCAATTCATGACGAGAAGATCGCTGGATGACTCGCGAATGCCGACGCAGATGACGTACTTGCCGTATTCCTTGAGCTTGGTGACCAGGCTCGCGAAATCGGAGTCGCCGGACAGGAGGATGTAGGTGCCGATCTCCGGACGGGTGAACACCAGCTCGATCGCATCCACAGCGAGCCGGATGTCGGTGGCGTTCTTTTTGGAGGACCCGTACGCCGGGGCCATGATCATGTCGATGGACGACTCCGCCAGCGGGACGATGTACTGCGGGTAGCGACGCCAGTCGGCGTACGCGCGCTGCACCGCGACTTTCCCCTTGATGATGTCCGAGGCAAGCAGGTGCCGGAGCTCTGTCTGCAGGTCGGAGCGGATCCCCATCGTGACGTTGTCGAAGTCGATGAGGAGCGCGGCGTTGGGTGCGTGGTGGAATGGCGACGCGCCGGTCGCCGCCGGGAGCGCTTGTGGCGCCCGGTGGATCGGTGCGACTGCGCGCGCGGGCGCCGGTCGCAGGTGACGTGAGTTCATGAACTTCCCGTGAGACTGTGTCGCCGGGCGCTGTCGTGCGCCCGTGCTCCCCACCGCCTCACCTTCCCTCTCCCGGTCATCGGGAAGGTATTTCGCAGGCGAGCGGGGCTGGAATCTGTGGCGAGCCACGAGGGGGCGAGCGAGTCTTCTCTCGACGCCGGCGGCTTCACATCGACCGGTCCGATGCTCGCGCTCACCAGCTCATCCGCAGATGCGGGGGACACTGATCACGCAGGCATCGGTCGCAGGATTCGCCGTCGCGGCTGAGCCGTTCTGGCCAGTGCGGTGAGCGATCTGCAGCATTGCCCCCGCCCCGATCCACCGCCGGTCATGGCGATGCAGGCGTCGAGGCGTCAGGCAATGCTGCAAGCTAAGGCAAGACGGAGTGCCACGTAAGGGTGCCCCGGGGCTACACCCCCATCGCCTTGATCACCACCCGCTTGGGGCGCTGCCCGTCCCACTCACCATAGAAGACGCGCTGCCACGGGCCGAAGTCCAGTTGGCCGGCAGTGACCGGCACGATTACTTCGTGTCCCATGGTCAGTGAGCGCAGGTGCGCGGCGGCGTTGTCTTCGCCCGTGCCGCTGTTGTGGCGGTAGCTCTCGGGCGACCAGGGCGCGATGCGCTGCTCCAGCCAGTCGAGAATGTCGCCCCAGAGTCCCGGCTCGTGATCGTTGACGAAAACAGAGGCGGAGATGTGCATCGCCGAGACGAGCACCATGCCGTCAGTGATTCCCGCGGTCGCGCGGCACGCCTCGACTGCATCGGTGATATCGATGATCTCCTGCCGGCGCTTCGTTGTGAAAGTGAGATAGGACGTGTGCGTCTTCATATATGGATATGGGAGCGATCGCGAGGTCGCATGGGTGGTCGGCGCGCGCCCGCGCCGATAGCTTGGACATCGAAACTGCTCGTCTTCTCGCGCCGTAGGAAGGCTGTGTGAATGGACTGCGCTTTCGCACGCGATTGTTTCTGGTGCTGTCGCTGTTCGCGCTGCTTCCGGCCATCGCGCTCACGCTGATCTGGGGCGGGACCGTGAGCTCGGCGCTGCCGCTGGTGAGCGGGAGCACCGCGTGGGACAGCGTGGCGGCCACGGGCGAGCGTGCGCTGTCGGCGGCACGCAGCGAACGGTTGACGCGGGCGCAGCGTCGCGCATTGGACGCGCACGAGCAGGAGCTCATCTCGTCGCTCGAGAACGCGCGACGCTTTCAGTATCTGGCCTCACGTACGACGCGCGTGATCGTGATGGCGGCGCTCGTGGCGCTGCTCATTCTGACGTTGATCGCGTCGCACGTGGCCGGGCATCTGAGCCGGCAGTTGAGTCGTCCGATTGACGAGCTGGTGGGATGGACGGAGGCGATTGCGCGAGGCGAACCGCTTCCACCCGGAGCGCCGCGACGCGGTGCACCGGAGTTCGAGATGCTGCGCGAGCGCATGCGGTGGCTGTCGTCGGAGCTGCAGCTCGGACGGGAACGCGCGCTGGAAGCCGAGCGGCTGCGCGCGTTTCGGGAGAGCGCCCGGCAGGTCGCGCACGAGCTCAAGAATCCGTTGACACCGATCCGCTTCGCGATCGAGCGGCTGCGACGCGAGGCCAGCCCGGAGCTGGCCGAGACGGTTGAGGTGCTGGACGTGGAGGCACGCCGGCTGGACCGAATGGCGCGTGACTTCGCGCAGTTTGGGAAGTTGCCGGAGGGGCCGCTGTCCGACGTGGACCTTGCAGAGCTCGCGAACTACACGGCCAAGGCGACGGTCCCGCCGCACGTGCGACTGACGATGGATGTGACGGAGGGGTTGCCGATGGTGCGCGGGCATCACGACGCTCTGGCCCGCGCGTTGTCGAATGTGCTGATCAATGCCGTGGAAGCGTGCGGCGAGACGGGCGAGGTTTCCGTGCGTGTCGCGGCGGCGCGCATGGGAAGCGGGCCCGGAATCGAAATCCGTGTCCGCGACACCGGATGCGGAATTCC
>JANNOC010000009.1:0-1693 GCA_031398865.1 Gemmatimonadota bacterium
GTCAGGGTCTGGACCAAGCGGATCAGCGGCGCCAACGCGGCCTGCAGCGCCTCCGGACAGGCCTCCGTGGCCTTCCGCGCAAACGTCAGTGTGGGCGAGGCGGGCAGCCGGTGGCCCGTGGACTTCACCACCCCGCGCACGGCATTCACGATCTTCGTGCGCGTCTGGACGGCCACCTCGCGGGCTCGGATCACCGCCAAGTCGATCTGCGTCTGAGCCGATCGCGTATGAATCGGCGAGAGGAGCGCCGGCCCCACGTGCGCGAGGCGCGCCAAGAGGCGCGCATCCGCGCGATCATGCTTCGCGTCGCTCTCCGCGATCAGCCGCAGCTTCCGCGGATTCGCCACCAACACCTCGTGGCCCATCGCGATCAACAGTCGGCTGATCCACGGCGAGTGCGTGCCCGCTTCCAGGGCGATGCGCATCCGCCCCTTCCCCTCGAACATGACCCGCAACGAGGCCTCCGTGGTCTTCACCGCTCCCTCCGCCACCACGCCGCCGTCGAGATCCAGCACACAGGAGTGACTCTGCCGATCGCCGACGTCCAGCCCCACGACCGCGTGATACCGCGGCGTGACCGAGGCCACACCGTCTTCGGCTGGCTCGAGCGGCGCCGCGGAAATCGCTGTACCCTTCATCGTCGTGCTGATAGTCTTCTTCATGGCTGGTCTCCTTGAATGCACCCTGAGTGCGCCTGTTCAAATGGGAGCGTAATTGCATCCCGTTCAAGAGACCAGCCTTCTCATCCCATCTGCTAAGGCTGACGTGGGCGGTAAGGGTCCAGCGTGACGGCGAACGTGGCGCAGGCCATGAGGACGCCGACCAACGACCAAGCCGGTGACACCAGCCGGCTGGCGAGCAGCGCCGCTGTGGTCAGCTCGGCGACACCGAGCGCGACTCGGTGCAAATGGGGGATGGGCTATTTTTGGGTGGAGCGGGCCTCCGCCAAGGCACGCCGGGCGTGATCGGCAACCGCGCCGGACTGCATAAAGCCGATTACGGCCCGTGCCTATTCGGCAGGCTCTTCTTCCATGGCCATGTGTTCGGATTGCCGCAAGTAGTGGATGCCTTGCACGCCAGGAATATCACGCGCCAGGCGCCGCGCCAGATGCGGGCCGAAGTTGTCGTCCTGCTCGCCCCACAACAACAGCACGGGCGCCTGGAATACCCGCATGGCAGGGACGGGCTGTCAAGGTGGTCGTCCGCGCGTGCGTGGGATCCAGTTGCCAGCGGTAGAGGCGGCGCAGGCGCTGCCAGCGTTCAGCCGTGGCGACATGCGGCAGGGAATAGCCGCGCAGCACGTCCCGAGTGAGCGTCTTCTGATCAAAGACAGCGATGGAAAACGCCTGCTTTTGCACCCGCTCAAATTTCAGCGCGTGATACATCAGCGGGCTGGTGAGGGGATCGATGATGGCTTTTAGAATCGGCACTTCTGGGGCGCTGGGCCATTGATCGTAGGCTTCCACGTTGGTGAGCACCGCTTTCTGAATGCGCGCCGGGTCGTCCTGCATGAGCATTTGCACCACCGCTCCGCCGTGGTCGTGGCCCACGAAATCGGCCGACTCGATCGCCAGTGCGTCCATCAATTGACGCAGCATTTTTACGCTCGTGGGCAGACGGTAGTCGTCGTTGAGGCGCACCGGCGTGTCGCCCAAGCCCCGCAAGTCCGGGGCAATCACCCGGAAGTGTCTGG
>JANNOC010000025.1:0-6148 GCA_031398865.1 Gemmatimonadota bacterium
GCCGCGGGGCACTGCGTCGTCGATGGTCAGGGTGGCCAACTCCTGACGGCGCGGCCCATACACCCACACCAGCTCGCCGTCCTGCAGCATGCGAAGACGGGCCTCTGCCACGCGCATGCGGATCGCCGGGCCACGCGATGCGTCACCGGAGCGCGTGGCGACGAAGCGGGTCACCTGCAGCGGCGGATTGAATCCCGCGCTCATGACACCGCGCCGCCGATCGTCACGAAATAGGAGTCGAGACGAATGAGCAGGCGCCGCTGCGTCAGGCGATCCAGGAGCGACTCCATCTCACTCGCGCCGCGGTGCAGATGCACGGCGACATCGCCTGCGGCGGCACGTCCCAGCTGCCTGACGATCTCCCACGCCTGGCGCTCCGTGTCATCCACCATGCCGACGAGCCGCGCGCCGATGCCGTCGAGGTCGGCAATCACCGCCAGGCCATGGCGCTCCAACACCGCCTCGATCGCGTCGAGGTGCGCTTCGTTCACCCCGCGGACGACGAAATAGCCATCGTCGCGCATGACCGTATCCGAGCCGTGGCGCAGCAGCAGCTTCGCGACGATCTCGTCGGCGCAGGAGAGATCCAGCAATCCCACGTGCGAGAAATCCAGCACGGTGAGCGTCTCGAAGGGCGACGACGCCAGCTGCCGCTCGATGTCCCGCC
This sequence comes from Gemmatimonadota bacterium, assembly GCA_031398865.1. Lineage (GTDB taxonomy): Bacteria > Gemmatimonadota > Gemmatimonadetes > Gemmatimonadales > Gemmatimonadaceae > JANNOC01. The sequence goes on from JANNOC010000025.1 coordinate 668, forward strand.
GCACCGCGGCCCCGGTGGGGCGCGTCACCAGATTGGTGTACAGGTCGCTCACGGTGCGACGCAGCACCGAACTCACGTCAATGTGATTGATCACCGGGTCGCCAGACGCTCCGGAATGGTGATCTGCACCTGCGCGCCGGGAAAGTGCGGCAGCTTTTCGTGCAGCGGCTCGTCCTCGTCCCAGCTGGGCACGATCGCGATGCGCGCCGTGCCACTGCGCACGGAGAGCTTGCCGTCCCACTTGCCCACGTAGCGCCGGATTCCCGCCAGTCCCTGGCCGCGCCCTGGCTCGCGAAAGCGGCTCACGCCGCGCACCACCGCCTCCTCCAGCGCGGCGGCATCATCCCAGCGGTCACTCATGCGCTTCCCGTGTGACGTCTCCAGCGATTGCCGGAATCCAACGCCGGCGTCGCACACCGCGATGACGACGACGCGCCGACCGAGCCGCTTCTTCCAGCGATACGTCTGCACCGCGACCCAGCCGCCGCGCCCCGCGTGCTCGACAATGTTCTGACAGGCCTCCGACAGCGTCATGGAAAATCCCATCGTGGCGCGAATGTCGATGTTGAGCTCACCGTGCAGAATGGTTTGCGCGCGCTTCTGAATACGTTCCACCACGTCGTGCACGTCCCCATTCTGTGTCACCGGCGTGATCTCGAGCAGCACGGACGACTCGCCCGCCACCCGTGGCTTCGGCGCATGTCCATGCAGCTCGAACAGCTCCTCCGCGAACTGAAAAAACCCCGTGCGTGCCCAGTAAGATACTGTTTCGTCCGCCTCGGGAACCGTGAGCGCCGGCCGCTCCGCGCGCGATTGCGCGAGCGCGAGCAGCGCGGTGAGTCCGTACGGCGACGCCCAACGCGTGTGCCGGGCATCGACGAGAATCTTCTGGTCCGGCGCCAGCGGCGCCATCTGCTCGAGAACCTGCTCGAACGTACTGTCATCCAGCGACTGCGGCACGTTGATGACGGTCGTCACGAAGCGCTGAGCTCTCCTCGCAAATGATGGGCGAGCCCCGTGGCCCCCCGGTGTGCCACATTGCGTGCGGCCGCCGCGTTCGCGATGCGCATTGCGTCCACCAAGTTATCACCCGCGACCAGCCGGGAGAAATAGGTCGCGCCCCACACATCCCCACAACCCGTGGGATCTCCTGCTCGAGCGACCTCCACCCGCTCCGCCGGGATGAGCGCGGTCCGGATCGGGCCGGCCCGCGGCGCGAGGGCGGGCGCCGTGCCGAGGTCCGCAAGGCGATCGAACCCCGGCGCGGCGAAATACACAACGCCGCGACTCCCCAGGGTCACATGCAGTGCACGGACGCCCGCGCCGAGGGCCGTCGCCGCCAACGCCAGCGGGTCCGGCGCCAGCATCGCCATCTCGTCCTCGTTCATCTGCAGCAGATCGAAGCATCCACACCAGGCGGCGGCGTTCTCGAGAGGGCGGGGCGAGCGCAGACCGTCGGGACGCACGGCGAGCACGAGCGAATGCAGGTCGCAATACAGCGGTCCCCGGAAATGCTGCCGCAGCAGCTGCGCGGTCTCCAGGTCGAGCTCGAAGCCGCCGATCATGTTGACGTACAGCGCGTCGAGATCGTGCAGCAACGGCTTGAGCCCCAGCCAGCTCCAACCGGGGACGCCGCCCGAGAGGCGTTCGGAACGCCGCTCCGCACTCTGATATCGCAGCTCCACGCGATTGTTCGCGTACGGCACCTCGATCAGCGCCGCATCCGGTGCGAGGCGGCGCAAATTGCGCAGATACTCGCGCGCGCGCCCTATCAGATCATTGCCGACCTTGATGATCGGGACGAGCTCCCAATCGGGCGGCAGCGCCGCGTCGAATGCGCTCAACGCGTAGGTGATCCCTCCCCACTCTTCCACGGGGAGGTCGCGCGGATCGCGCCCGTGAATCACGTCCCAGACGAAGGTCCCGATCACCCCGAGACGCCGAGGGCGCGCACTCACGGGCGCCGAGACCGACGTGCGCGGCGTGCCCCGCGACTCCGTCACACCTCGCCCAGATGCTGCGCCTTGAACGTCGCCACGGCGCCAACGACGCCCGCGGTTCCCGGGAGCGTGCCAGGCACGATGCGGCACGCGTCCACCGCGGGACGAAAGGCGCGCCGTCGTACTTCCGCGCGCAACGGCTCGAACAGCGCTTCGCCCGCGTACGTGACGCCACCCGCGATCACGACGACATCGGGGTTGAAGACGTTGAGCAGGTTGGCGACTCCCACCGCGAGAAAGCGCGCGGTGTCCTTGACGACTTCGAGTGCGACGGCGTCGTCATGCTTGGCCGCTTCGTACACGGTTTGCGCGGTGATGCGGTCCAGATCCCCGCCGACCATCTGCGTGAGGACCGACGCTTCATCGCCGGCGAGCAGCTCGCGCGCGCGCTCGGCGATCGCGGGCCCCGACGCGTACGCCTCGAGACAGCCGTAATTGCCGCACTTGCAGCGTCGGCCGGTGATGTCAATCGTCGTGTGCCCGATCTCACCGGCGACGTCGGACGAGCCGTGATACAGCTTGCCTCCGAAGATCAGTCCGCCCCCAATGCCCGTGCCGATCGTGAGGCCGACGACGTTGTTCGCGCCGCGGGCCGCGCCACACCACCATTCGCCCACGGTCGCACAGTTGGCGTCGTTGTCGAGCGTCGCGGGCAAACCGACGCGCTTCGAGATGGCATCCCGCAACGGGTAGTCGCGCCACCCGAGATTCGGCGAGACGATGACGACGCCGCGCTCGCGGTCGAGTGGGCCCGGCGCGCCGATGCCGACGCCCAGAATGTCGCGTCGCGACACGCCGGTCTCCGCGGTCGTCCGCTCGATGACATCCTCCACCATCCGCGCGATCCGATCCACGACCGCATCCGCGCCGGCTTCGGGACGAGTGGGCTCAGTCAGCACCGCGACTTCGTGGGTGCCGTCCTCGGACATCGCGCCGACGACGATGTTGGTGCCGCCCAGATCGACGCCGACGATGTACCGCTGCTTGGTTGCGGAGCGCATGATCATGAGCCCGGAATCGAGGTGTGCGCGAGAACCGCGGTGAAAACGGTCTCCGCCGGAAGCTCGCGCATACAGCGCCAATGCGCGAGCGGGCAGCGCTCGGGACCATGTGGATGACAGGGCCGGCAGTCGAGCGACAGATGCCCTTGCGCCGCACTCCGCGGAGCGAGCGGGCCGAAGCCGAATTCGGGTACCGTCGGTCCGAAGATGGTCACGGTCGGCGTCCCCATCGCGGAGGCGAGATGCTGCGGAGCGGAGTCGTTGGTGACGAGCGCCGCCGCGCGTCCGATCAGCTCGGCCGACGCCAGCAGCGAGAGGCGTCCCACCGCGTTGATTGCGCGATGCGGCTGGATCGCAACCGCGATCGCGGCCGCGAGCTCCTCGTCTGCGGCGCCACCGACGAGCGCGAGCCGCACACGCGGCGCGAGCAAGCGCGCCAACTCCGCGTAGTACGGCCACCGCTTGGTGGCCCAGATGCTGCCCGGTGCAAGTGCGACGAACGGCGCCCCGTCGTGCCCTTCGCTCCGCAACAGCGTCTCGACCGCGGACACCTCGGCGTCACCGGGGAAGAGTCGCGGTCGGAGCCGCGCGCTCGATGGCTGCTCGGCATCCCCCACCGCGCCGAGACGCCAGAGGCGTTCCGCGTGATGACGGTCGTTGCGATACACAACGCGGCGTGTGTAGAACACCCGGCCGGCGGAGGTCGAGAAGCCGACGCGTTCGCGGATGCCGGCCAGAACGGCGAGCATCGCGCTGCGGATGGATCCTTGCGCCAGATACGCGGTCTGCACCGCGCGTCGCTCCAGCCGGATGGTTTCGCCGGGAGCGACGCGCCGCCTGCGGAGCGCGCGCGCTGTTCGCCACAATCCGCCCAACCCGGCGGCGTCACCGTGCTTGTCGTAGATGATGACGTCGCGGATGGACGGATTGTTCGCGAGCAGCGGAGCGGACGCCGGTGTCGCGACGACATCCACCGGGCCGCGCAGCGCGAGCTCGGCGATGAGCGGTGTCGTCAGCACCATGTCGCCGAGAAAGCTGGTCTGGATAACGAGTGACACGACACGTTCGCGCGAGAACGCCGCCAGCGGCGCGGGCGCCGTCTCGGTCGCGGGGTCGGCCGTGGTTGCGGCGCGCGCAGGGGCGCTCACCCGCTCAATCCACCTGCAGCACGGCCAGAAAGGCTTCCTGCGGAATCTCGACCGAGCCCACCTGCTTCATCCGCTTTTTCCCCTCCTTCTGCTTCTCCAGCAACTTGCGCTTTCGCGTGATGTCGCCGCCGTAGCACTTGGCGAGCACGTTCTTGCGGAGCGCCTTGACCGTCGTCCGGGCGATTACTTTTTGCCCGATCGCCGCCTGGATGATCACTTCGAAGAGTTGCCGGGGGATCAGCTCCTTCAACTTGTCCGCGATCTTGCGCCCCCACTCGTACGCCTTGTCGCGGTGGATGATCACCGAGAAGGCATCGACCGGATCGTTGTTGATCAGCATGTCGAGCTTCACGAGATCGCTCGGCCGGTACTCCAGCATCACATAGTCGAGGCTCGCGTACCCGCGACTGATGGTCTTGAGCTTGTCGAAGAAGTCCAGAATGATCTCGCCGAGCGGAAACTCCCAGTCGAACTCCACCCGGCTGGTGTCGATGTAGCTCATGCCCTTGTACACGCCGCGCCGGTCCGTTCCGAGCGTCATGATCGGGCCGATGTACTCGGCCGGCGCGACGATGCGCGCCTTCACGTATGGCTCTTCCACGCGCTCGATGGTGGAGGCGTGCGGCATCAGTGAGGGGTTCTCGACCAGCTGCAATGTGCCATCGGCGATGTGCACCTTGTATTCGACGGACGGAACCGTGGTGACGAGATCCAGATCGAACTCGCGCTGCAGCCGCTCCTGCACGATCTCCATGTGCAGCAGGCCCAGGAAACCGCACCGGAATCCGAACCCGAGCGCGGTGGACGTCTCGGGCTCGTAATTCAGGGAGGCGTCGTTGAGCTGCAGCTTCGCGAGTGCGTCGCGGAGCGTTTCGTACTGCTGGGTGTCAGTGGGATACAGTCCCGCGAACACCATCGAGTGCACGTCCTGGTAGCCCGGCAGGGGCGCGCTCGCGTGGTTGTCCGCATCGTAGATTGTGTCGCCCGCGCGCGTTTCCTTGACACTGCGAACGTTCGCGACGACGTACCCCACTTCGCCGGGACTGAGCTCCTCCGACTTCACCTGCCGCAGTTGGCTGAACCCGACCTCGGCCACCTCATACTGATCGCCGCCAGTGCCGAACGAGATCTTCATGCCGGGACGGATCGTGCCGTCCACGACGCGCACGCTCGGGATCGCGCCGCGATAGCGATCGTAGAACGAGTCGAAGATGAGCGCCCGCAAGGGGGCGTCCGGGTTCCCTTCGGGGGGCCGAGCCGGAGGCGCGGGAGTGGTGAAGCCGTCGTCGGCCGAGGCGAGCGAGCCGCCGAAGGAGAGCGTGGTCGACGAGC
>JANNOC010000047.1:0-2830 GCA_031398865.1 Gemmatimonadota bacterium
GATTGGCGGGTTCACGATCAACGGAAAAGGATTTCCAGCGACCGCACCGATCACGGCAAAGGCGGGGCAGCGAGTTCGCATCCGCTTCATGAACGAGGGCCAGATGGCGCACCCCTTCCATCTCCACGGCCTCACTTACGAGGTGTTCGCCAGGGATGGTTACATCCTCCCGCAGACCTTCCGATGTGACACGATCAACGTGGCGCCCGGAGAGCGCTGGGACGCAATCGTCGTTGCAGACAATCCCGGAGTCTGGGCCTTCCACTGCCACATCCTGAGCCACGTGGAAGGTTCCAAAGGTATGTTCGGAATGGTCACCGCGCTGATCGTGGAATAAACGAGGGTGGCCGGACCGTTTGTCCTTGGTCCTGCTTTTCAGGTGCGGGGAGGCAGAGCGCGAGGCTCGCCTCCCCGCTCCGCATTCTTTTTCTTCGCCCGCGGGTAGCGCGACGGGCCCAGAGCCCGGTGGAAACTGCCCGTGGGCCAGCCCCAACGGACGGCTTCCCTGCAGCGGGTCGTGGCTGTCGACGCAGGGCTGGCAGTGCAAAGTGGCGGATGACGCGATCGACCTCTGCCCGCTGGCTGTCGTCCTCAGCAAGGCAAGCCGAGAAAGCTCGCACGGCAGAGCCCGGTCGTCGTAGTTACTCTGGTTCCCTTACGCGGCGCTCGCCATAAAGGCAGCAGCCTCGGAGCGCCGCCTCAGGTTAACCCTAAACGATCCGGTGGCGGGCGGCGAAAACGACCGCCTCCAGCCTGCTGTGTACGCCTAGCTTGGCGAGCAGGTGCTCGATGTGGTTGCGGACGGTTGTCTCGCTAACGCCTAGTACGGCGGCTTCGAAGTCATCTCGGTACAGCGGCTGACCCACCTTCCGCCCGTCCCGCCGCGCCTCGGGCGCCAGCTACTGGACTTGGAGCCGGGCTTTCATATCCGGGTGAAGCGTGCAGTAGTAGGAATAGTCGCCGGGAGTGTTGAAGGTGACGGAAGCGCGCTGATCTTTGTTCAAGATGCCCGTGTCCCACGTCCCATCGTCCGCGGTTGCCGAGTGAGGGGCGCTGTCGTAGTTGGTCCAGGTTATGGTCGCGCCGACGGGAACCTGCAAGTTGCCCGGCGTGAAGGTAAAGTCGCGAATCTGAACTGGTTGTTGAGCTGTGCCCTGCGTCACTTGAGCCCCGGAGGTGTCGGCTCCCCCGCCCATCATGCTCCGGTGCATGTCTTGCATGTTCCATATGCCGCCTGGATGCCCAACCATGGCATAGGTGGCGAACGCTCCGAGAAACAGTAGGGAGGCCATCATGAGTCCGGCTGCTGCAAGGGCGTAGGTGCGTGAACTTCTCATAGTGACACTGTAGATGGAGAGAGTGCGGTAAATCATGGGCCGAACGGACTGTTGTAAGGTAAAGTTCCGCCGATTTGGCCCGATGATTCAGCGAGAGGCCGCAGAGCGCCTGGACGAGTTGCTCGCCGCAAAGTAGGTGGCAAAGGGTGGGCAATTGCAAAGCGAGGTTAGCAGAAAACGGCTAGAATCGTATCTAGGAGGGGTGGCAGAGCGGTTGAATGCGACGGTCTTGAAAACCGTTAGAGGTGCAAGCCTCTCGTGGGTTCGAATCCTACCCCCTCCGCCAGTTATCCCCCGTTCAGCCACGTGAAGTCGGCGCCGCGTTCAGGACATGCTCCGGCAGGCTCAGGACGAGCGGAGGAGGATCGAGCCGTCTTCGATGCGCACTTCATAGATCCTGACCGGGCGAGCGGCCGGCCCGCAGAGCGGCTGGCCCGTCGCCAGGTCGAAGCGCGAATCGTGCAGCGGACACGTGACTGTCGCGCCGTCGAGAGCGCCCTCCACCAGTGGACCGTTAGCGTGCGAGCAGCGATTGGCGACGGCGTAGTGGCTGCCGCCAGCGTTGAACAGAGCTACTTGCTCGCCGCCAACGTAGACCAGCTTCGAGCCACCCTCAGGCACTTCGCTGACGGAGCCGGCGTGCGTCCAGCCATCCGTTCGTTCGGATGCAGAAGCGGCCGCTTCGCTGGAAGCAGCGAGCGTGTCGAGGGTGTCGCGCAGCGACATCGAGATGCAGGTGAAGATCGGCGTGTCGCGCAGGGTGTACGTGCTGGTCTTGGCCTCTCGCAACTCCATAACAAGATCGAGGAAGTCGGAGGGTTCGTCGGTCTCGAACGAGACGTCTAATTCCTGGTCGTCGAGGCCGAACGAGTACGTGGTGTTCAGCTTGACCGATGGGTACTTGCGCCCAACGCGGATGTGCTCGTCCATCATCGCCTGGCGATCCTCGAGAGGCAGCTGGTACCAATCTCGGGTCTTCACGAACGGGTACACGAAGAAGTACTTCGAGTCCGCGGGGTGAAGGTGCAGCCGTTTGTCGCTCTCCTCCGGCGAGACGTACACCGAGCGGCGCGTCATCGCCAGGAATGAGTGCGGCAGCGAAAGGTATGCGCCCATCGGCGTGGCGAGCAAGGCGGCGTGGAGCGCCTGGACGTCGTCGAGCGTCTCGCCGATCTGCCAGAGCAGGAAGTCGGCGTCGCCACGCGTGCCTACGGTCGAGTAGCTGCGTACCTGAAGCTTGTCCGCGAACGAATCGACGGCGGCCGCGAATGCGCGCTTGCCGGCCTCGCGCTCGTCCGCCGGCAGCGATCGCCACGCTGGGTCGACCTTGAAGAAGCTGAACTTGACGATCTGCCGGCGTGTCGGTTGTGCTTCGGTCAAACTTTCCTCCTGGGCCTGTGTTGGTCTCCGTGCCATTGCTTCAGCTCTCAGCTTTCAGCTCTCAGCCCTCAGCTTCTTTAGTCGGCCATTCCTTGCGCGGCCGCATTTTTCGA
>JANNOC010000250.1:0-1803 GCA_031398865.1 Gemmatimonadota bacterium
GTGGCCCAAGTCCACTATCTACATCGCGCCGCTGATGTATGGCGGCGCGACACTCATCGGTGCCTCGCGCATGTACAACAACAAGCACTGGGCGAGTGACGTCGTCATGGGCGCGGCGGTCGGCACATTCGCCGGCCTCAAGGTGGTGCGCTACCACCATTCGCATCCGGGCAATCGCGTCGATCGCGTCCTGCTCGGCGCGCGCCTCACTCCCACCGGCGACGGCGGCACGCTCATTTCTCTCATTGTGAAATAATGGCGGCCGACGCGCCTTCGTGGTGATATTGAAAGGATGACAGACACACCCGCCGACGATGCATCGACCGGTTTCGCCGCGCTCGGTCTCGCCGCTCCGCTGCTCACCGCTCTGACGGCCCTCGGGTACGAGGAACCGACGCCGATTCAGCGTGAAGCCATCCCGCCCCTGCTCGAGGGACGCGATGTGCTGGGTCAGGCCGCGACCGGAACCGGCAAGACCGCCGCCTTCGCGCTGCCGCTGCTGCAGCGCATCGCGTCTGAAGGACGCGACGATCGCGCGCGGCCCACGGCCGCGCTCATTCTCGTCCCGACGCGCGAACTCGCCATGCAGGTGGCGGAAGCGGTGCACAAGTACGGACGGGGGCTGGGCATCGCGGTGTTGCCCCTGTATGGCGGAGCGCCGATGGACCAGCAGCTCCGCGCGCTCAAGCGCGGCGTGGACGTCGTGGTCGCGACGCCGGGGCGCGCGCTGGATCACATCCGCCGGCGCACGCTGCGGCTCGAGAGCGTGCGCGTCGTCATTCTGGACGAAGCGGACGAGATGCTCGACATGGGGTTCGCCGAGGATCTCGACGCGATTCTCTCCGCGACGCCCAAAGAACGGCAGACCGCGCTCTTCTCGGCCACCATCCCGCCGCGCATCGCGGCGATCGCCGAGCGGCATCTGCGCAAACCCGTGCACCTGAGGATTGCGCGCGAGAGCATCCGTGCCGGAGAATTGCCGCGCGTGCGGCAGACGGCGTTCATCGTCTCGCGCGCGCAGAAGATGGCGGCGCTTGGCCGGGTGCTCGACATGGAGGCGCCGACGTCGGCGATTGTCTTCTGCCGCACGCGTACCGAGGTGGATGAACTGACGGAGACGCTCAACTCGCGCGGCTATCGCGCGGAAGCGTTGCACGGCGGGATGTCGCAGGGCGATCGCGATCGCGTCATGCGCAAGGTGCGCGCGGGGACGGCCGACCTGCTCATCGCCACCGACGTGGCGGCGCGCGGACTCGACATCGAGCATGTGTCGCACGTGGTGAACTACGATGTGCCGGCGGCTCCGGAAGCGTACATCCACCGGATCGGGCGCACGGGGCGAGCCGGACGCGAGGGCGTGGCCATCACGCTTGCGGAGCCGCGCGAGCATCGCATGCTGCGCAACATCGAGGCGCTCACGAAGCAGAAGATCGAGGTGGCGTCGGTGCCGACCGTGGCGGACCTGCGTGCCCGCCGCCTGGATCTCACGCGTGCGTCGCTGCGGGAGGCGATCGTGGCGGGCGAGCTGGACCACTTTCGCGTCGTCGCGGAAACGCTCGCGGGGGAGTTCGACATCATGGATGTCGCGGCGGCGGCGGTGAAATTGTTGAATGCGGCGGACAGCGGGGGCGTCAACGAAGAGGAGATCGTGGCGCCGGCTCCGCGACGCGAGCTCGGTTCCGTCGGCGCACGTGGACGCGAACGACCCGAGCGAGAGCGAGGCGATTCGGCACCGCGCAAGCGATCGGGAGGGCGCGACGCCGGCGGGAATGGCGAGGGCGGAGCGTCCCGGCGTCCGCGGCG
>JANNOC010000108.1:0-3781 GCA_031398865.1 Gemmatimonadota bacterium
GCGTGGCGCGCCTGGCTGGACTACTCGTCGTAATACCACCCACTGTGCACGCGGTCTATCACCATCGGGTCCGCGCCGGGGGGGCCCGCGCCGAGGTAGAAGCCGCCGGCGAGCAGCACGATCGCGTGTCGGTTGGACATGTAGTTAGTCGCCCCCTCGGCGATCACGGGGTTGACACCGAGGCAAATCGTGGAGCTGGAGCACACCGCGGCGAAGTCGCGCCCCTCGACGCGGCGGCCGCCCCAATCCAGCTCGTCGGCCCACTGGTCCCAACCGTGACCCCAGACGCGCACATGGTGATGCCTCGCGATCTCCACGAGAAATCTCGCGCGCTCGTCGTCGTACCCCGTGCCGGTGAACGTCACCTCGGCGGCGAAGCGAGGATCGGGGCTCACGCTCTGGATGTCGCGATCGCCGGCGAGCGGTAAGAACTTCGCGTTGAGTCCGAGCGATTTCCATTCGGGGACAAAGCCGCACACGAAAAAGGTGCGGGCGAGCCGCCCCACCGCCGCGTGATGCGCCACGTGCGGCCGGTCGTGCACATGCTGGTAGGACGGCGCATCGCCGTACCACATGGCATTGGGGGTGTCGCGGAGAAGTTTCTCGACCGTGCCGAGCGTCAGCCCCTGGCACTTGCCGACGAAAACGAAATCCGGACGGAAGCGCGCGAAATTCCAGAGCATCCAGCGCTGCGTGAGCGAACGACCCATCAGCCGATGCGCGCGTCGATCATCCACGAGCAGGGTGCGATGTCCGGCTCGCCGCAGGGCACGATCGAGCCCGGACTCCATTCGCCACGGCTTGTAGCTGCCGACGACCAACACACGCATGGCGGCGAAAGCTATGGAGTGCTCGGGAAGGCGACCAGTCGGAGAGCGAAGCGTGCTGGCCGGCATTCGGCCCGGTCGCTACACTCCCTGCATGCGACCCTGGTGCCCGTGAGCCGAGCGCCCGACGAGCGTTTCGAGACGCGCACTTTGAGCGGATGGGGAGGATTCCCGACGCACGCGTCGCTCCTCGCGCGTCCAGAACGACGCAGCGTGATCGCGCAGTTGCTCGGCGCGCCGGGCGTGGCCATGTGTACGCCGCGCGGGCTCGGTCGGAGCTATAGCGACGCCGCGCTGAATGACGGCGGTTGCGTCATTGACATGACGCGGCTGGACCGCATGCTGGACTTCGATCCGGCGAGCGGTGTTCTGGAGTGCGAAGCGGGCACGAGTCTGTCCGACATCGTGCACCACTTCCTTCCGCGCGGCTGGTTTCTCGCGGTTACCCCGGGCACGCGATTCGTCACCGTCGGTGGCGCGATTGCCAGCGACGTGCACGGCAAGAATCACCATCGCGACGGGACGGTCGTGAGCTCGGTGCTGTCGTTTACGCTGCAGACGGGCGGCGGCGATCTGTTGCGCTGCTCGCGCGAAGAGCATTCCGACGTCTTCTGGGCGACGCTGGGCGGGATGGGCCTCACGGGAGTGGTGCTGACCGCGCGGCTGCGGTTGCGTCCCGTGACGTCGGCATACGTGAGTGTGGACTACGCCAAGGCCGCCCACATTGACGATGCGCTGGGACGATTCGCACTGGACGACGCGCGCTATGAGTACTCGGTTGCGTGGATTGATTGTCTCGCGCGCGGGGTGGCGATGGGGCGCGCGGTGCTCATGCGCGCGAACCATACGCCGGTGAACGATCTGCCTGCGTCGGTTCGCAACCCGCTGGCGCTGCCACGCCGGCTCGCGCTCGGCGTTCCCTTCGATTTGCCGGGGATCGCGCTCAACCGCTACTCGGTCGGCGCCTTCAATGCCGTGTACTACCACACGCATCGTCACGGCTCGCAGCGAATCGTGGATCTCGGCCGGTATTTCTATCCACTCGATGCGATCAGCAACTGGAATCGCATGTACGGACGACGCGGCTTTACGCAGTATCAGGTCGCGTTTCCGCAGCGGACGGCACGGGACGCGTTGGTGGCGGTACTCGAACGACTGACCGCCTCCCGGCGCGCGTCCTTCCTCGCCGTGCTGAAGCAGTTCGGTGCCGCGAATCAGGCGCCGCTCTCCTTTCCCATCCCCGGCTTCACGTTGGCGCTGGACATTCCCGTCAACGACGGCACGGCGGAATTCGTCGGCCAGCTGAACGCGCTCGCTCTGCAGTACGGCGGGCGCGTGTATCTGGCCAAGGATGCCGTGCTGGACGCGCCGACGCTGTCGGCGATGTACCCGCGCGCCGCGGAGTTTGTTGCTCTCGCGCGGAAGCTCGATCCGGAAGGCCGCATCTCCTCGTCGCTCGCCCGGCGCGTTGGATTGGACTCGTCAGCCACCGCACGCGCCGCGTCGTAGATGCCGACGGTTCTCGTGCTCGGTGCAACCTCCACGATCGCGCGTGCGGTCGCGCGCGAGCTCGCCGGCGCGGGATACGATGTCGTGCTGGGGGGCCGAGACGCCGAGGAGCTGGCGATTCTCGCGGCGGATCTGCGCGTCCGCTACGCGGTGAGTGCGGAGACGGTGGAGCTCGACGCACTACGCTACGACACGCACGCCGGGGTGCTCGAAGGTGTCGTTGCGCGCAGTGGGGCCGCGCTCGAAGGAGTAGTTCTGGCGTTCGGCTACCTCGGCGAGCAGGCTCTTGCGGAGAAGTCTCTGGAGGAGAGCCGACTTGTTCTGGAGACCAACTATCTCGCATGCGTCTCATGCCTCGAGATTCTCGCACCGCATTTCGCGGAGCGGCGCTCGGGATTTCTGTGCGTCTTGTCCTCCGTGGCGGGAGATCGCGGACGGCAGAGCAACTACGTGTACGGAGCGGCGAAGGCGGCGCTCACGACCTACCTCCAGGGATTGCGCAACCGTATGTTCCCGTTAGGCGTGGCGGTCATCACCATCAAGCCCGGCGTGGTGGCGACCAAGATGACGTTCGGCGGCGCCCGGCTGCCACTCATCGCGGAGCCGGGTGTCGTGGCGAAGGGAATCGTTCGTGCGATCGCGCGACGGTCGGATGTCGTCTACGTTCCCTGGTTCTGGCGGTGGATCATGCTGGCGATACGGTTGCTGCCAGAGCGTGTATTCAAGCGGTTGCGGCTCTGACCGTTCGGCGTCTTCAGCAATCGACGAGGTAGCATGGAGGCCAGGGAGCCGACAGTGACCGACCCGCCACGGACGACGCGCGGCAGCGCCATGGTGCGGCTGCTGCGGCCGCGGCAGTGGATCAAGAACGTGTTCGTTTTTGCGCCTCCCGTGTTCGCGGGCGTGCTCACGGCACCCGGGCAGCCCGGTCGGGCGGTGCTGGCGTTCGCGCTCTTCTGCGTGGCCGCGTCGGCGGCGTACATCGTCAATGACCTGCGGGACGTCGAGGAGGATCGGACGCACGCTGGCAAGCGCACCAGTCGACCGCTCGCCGCCGGGGAGCTGACGATGACGCAGGCGCTCGTTATGCTGGCGGTGCTCTACGTGTTGCTGATCGCCGGCTGCGTGCTGCTTCCCGCGGTTGCGGTCCCCATCGGAGCGTATCTGCTGCTGAACGTCGGCTACAGCCTCGGCTTGAAGCACGTCGCCGTCCTCGACCTGTTCATCATCGCCGCCGGTTTCGTTCTGCGTGTGTATGCTGGTGCGCGTGCCGTAGACGTGCCGCTGTCGTCATGGATGTTGATCACGACGTTGTGCCTGGCGCTGTATCTCGCCGCGATCAAGCGGTTGCAGGAGCTGCGCACGAGCGGCGACCAAGCCCGCGCGGTGTTGCGACAGTACACGGCGCCGCTGCTGGAGCGTTATGCGGAGACCGCGGCGTCGAG
>JANNOC010000109.1:0-2083 GCA_031398865.1 Gemmatimonadota bacterium
GATGGCGGGTCGCTGGCCGGTCGCCAGCGCCGTGATGAAAAGTACCAGGATCAGAAGAAAACGTAAGCTGTTCATTCGGCGTCTCGGGATCGTCTTTCCGTAGACATCCGCGAACAGGTGCGCGAACACGGCTCGGCCCGCGTAGGAAAAGAACCCGTCGCACCGTCCATGTTAGCCTCCGCTAGCCTGTGGGACTACCATGTCATCGTGAACATGCCGTACACGGTGCGCCGCATCTCGATCAAGGGCGCGGAAAGGAATTGATTGCCACCGAATTCCAGGTGATGATTGTCGAGCAGATTCTGGCCGACCACGGCGAATTCGCGATGAGCGCAAGGCCGCCAACCGAGGCGCGCATCCAGCGAAATGTAACTCGGGACGCGATTCGGCGCCGCGGACGGAAAGCCGGTCAGCAAGTCTACGTAACGCGCGATCAAGTCGAACTCGACCGTCTCCGTCAGATCCCAGGACGATTGCAGGTAGACCTGATGCTGCGGGCTGGCTCACTCGAGACTGCGCTCGCGGGTCTGATTGATTCCCGGAGCGCTGTGAACCAGCATTTGCAAAAACGAGTAGTTTCCCTGCAGCCGCCACGTGTCGGTCACCTTCCAGTTCGCCAAAAACTCGACGCCGTACGTCTCCGCACGCAGGCCGTTGACGCGTTGCGCTGGCACGATAAAACTTCCGCCCGGCCCCATCGTCAGGGGGCCAGCCTGGGTGACGATGAGATTGTCATAGACGTTGTAGAACAGCGCGGTGTCAAACGAGAACTCGTCGACCGGCTGGGCGCGGTAGCCCAGTTCGTAGGCCATGACGTCTTCCGCTTGCAGATTCTGATTGCCCCGAGTTTGCACGAACGTCGGCAAAGGGGCAGGCGGTGACGGCAGCGGAGGCACACCGGTGATGGAGACCGCAGTCTCGCCAATGTTGGGAATGCGGACGGCGCGCGACACGGCTCCCCACGCCGACTGCCGATCCGTGGGAGTCCAGAGCAGCCGGCACGTCGGTTGATATTGAAAGCCCGCCAACGTGTTGTGCTCGAACTTACACCCCGGCGTGAAAAACCACCGATCGTCGACGATCGTGAATTCATCCTGCAAGAAGCCCGCGTAACGATTCAGGACGCGGTTGGTGGGGTTCGAGCCGAGGGCGAAGCCACCGTCTCCAGTACTGCCCGAAAAAAAAGTGTCCACCTGCCGATAGCCAAGACCGTAGATGAATTTATTCCACTCGTTCAGCGGAAACTGCTGTTGGAATTCCAGATCGTAGGTATCCGCCCGGAAGTTCAACAGGTTGACGTTGATTGGATGGTTGACGTTGATGGCGTTGACGTTGTTGTTGTTCCCCGAAGCCCGGCCGAAATGATCCCAGTAGAATTGCAGCGCCCAATTCGCGTTCTCCCCGGTCTCGTGCTGCCAGCGCGCCAGGACATCACCGCCGAGCGAGATTTCGTCCTCCAGATTTTGAAAGACAAAGGGCGCGGCCGTTTGCGGACGGAAGTCACTCCGCCCACTGCTGACGGCGTACATGTCGCCTTGCACCATCACTTTGTCGCACTCGGTCGCCTCCCAGTCGACCCGAAAGCCGCCTCGCCCGGACCGCCAGTCATCGTTGGGACGGGTAATGGGAATGGGGGCGAATCCCGGCGGCACGGGGGGGGGAGCGAGTTGCGACGCACCGCTCGGCAAAAACTCCTTGCCCCGTTCGAACCACTTGCCGTAGAGCCGGTAGTGTAGGGTTTCGTCGTCGTTGCTGCCGCCGTACCGCACGCTGGTGATTGCTTTGTCGACCGTGCCCCCCACGGCTGACACTTGCAGTCCCTGCGTGTCTTTGGAATGCTTCGTGATGATGTTGATGATGCCGTTGACCGCGTTGGAACCCCACACGGTCGCTCCCGGTCCGCGGATGACCTCGATCCGCTCCACGTCTTGCAGCACGACATCCGGCACATCCCAATAGACGCCGCCGGTGAGCGGGTTGTAAACCACGCGCCCGTCGATTTGCACTAACAGATATTGGGCGAAGCGATCGTTGAAGCCGCGGGCGCTCACCGCCCATTTGTTCGAGTCGATGCGCGCCACGT
>JANNOC010000129.1:0-6559 GCA_031398865.1 Gemmatimonadota bacterium
ATCGCCGGCCGAAACACGCGGAAGGTTACACGCTCTCCTTCGATCAGATCGGCGAGAAGATCGAGGAAACCAAGGCGTTAGGCGGCGTCCAGATCCTGATCCAGGGCGGGCACAACCCGTACATCCCGTTCGAGTGGTACCTGGATCTGCTGCGCTACATCAAGCGCAATCATCCCATTCACATCCACGGGTTCAGCCCGAGCGAGGTGGACTTCTTCGCGAAGCTGTTCCGGATGGACGCCCGCGACGTGATCCGTGAGCTGCAGGCTGCCGGTCTGGATTCCATTCCCGGCGGCGGCGGCGAGATCCTCGTGCAGAGGGTGCGCGACAAGGTAGCGAAGAAGAAGGCCAGCGCCGACCGCTGGCTCGAGATCATGGAGATCGCGCACGGGGAAGGGATGAAGACCTCCGTGACCATGATGTACGGCCTGGGCGAAACGCTGGCCGAGCGCATCGAGCATCTCGAGCGCGTGCGCGAAGTGCAGGCGCGGACGGGGGGCTTCACGGCATTCATCTGCTGGCCGCTGCAGCCGGAGAACACGCCGACCATGTCCGCGCAGCCGAAGACCGATGCGGTCGAGTATCTGCGCACCGTCGCCATCTCGCGCATCGTGCTGGACAACGTGCCCAACCTCCAGGCGAGTTGGGTGACGATGGGGCTCAAGGTCGGACAGCTGGCACTGCGCTTCGGCTGCAATGACTTCGGCTCCCTGATGATCGAGGAGAATGTCGTGTCGGCCGCGAACACCACGCACCGCACGACGACGCAGGAGATGGAGCGGCTCATTCACGACGCGGGGTTCATCGCGGCTCGACGGAGACAGGACTACTCCATTCTCGTGCCCGCCGCCGATGCTGCTTCGAATGCCGCGGCCTGACGCGGCGGCAGCGCCCCACGTCCGCTCCGGCATCGGCTACGATTCGCACCGCTTCGCTCCAGGCGGCCCGCTGGTGCTGGGCGGCGTGCGCATTCCCTCGGACGTCATGCTGGTGGGCCATTCTGACGGCGACGCCGTCGCCCACGCGCTGACCGACGCCGTGCTTGGTGCCGCGGGCGCGGGTGACATCGGGGAGATGTTCGCGGACACGGATCCTGCCAACAGCGGGCGCGATTCCATCGAGATGCTGCGCGCCGCGGTCGAACGCGTGCGCGAGCGGGGGTGGCGCGTGGCGCAAGTGGACGTCACCGTCATCACCGAGCGTCCGAAGCTCGCCCCGCATCGCGCCGCGATGCGCGCTCGGCTCGCCGAAGCGCTCGGCGTCGTGCCTGACGACGTGAGCGTGAAGGGCAAGACCAACGAGGGGATGGGTTGGATCGGGCGCGGCGAAGGGCTGGCGTGCATCGCCGTCGCCACGCTCGTGGCGGCGTCCGCCTGATGCAGGGGATCCTCGATTGGCTCAGTTCACTCCCACCGCTCGCCCTGTATCTGGCGCTGGGTGCCGCGGCCGCGCTCGAGAACGTCTTCCCACCGATCCCGGCTGATACCGTCGTCGCCTTCGGCAGCTTCATCGCCGCGCGCGGCGAGGCGTCGGTGGTCGGCACCTTCCTCTCGACGTGGATAGGAAACATTCTCGGCGCCACGGCTGTGTACGTCGCGGGCCGGCGATACGGTGCGGAGTATCTGCACAGCCGGCTCAAATCGAAACGAGCGTCCATGGGGGAGGAGCGGCTGGAGAGGCTGTACAGCCGCTACGGCATCTGGGCCATCATGCTGAGCCGCTTCATCCCCGGTATCCGCGCACTCGTTCCGCCATTCGCCGGGGCGGCGCGTGTGCCCGCGGTGCGCGCAATTATCGCGATGGCGATCCCGTCCGGACTCTGGTACGGGGCCGTCACCTATCTCGCCTACACGGCCGGCGCGCGCTGGGAAGAGCTGCAGGCGACCATCGGCAGCTGGGGACGCTGGGTCGCGATCGGCGCTACGGCCATCGCAGTTGTCGCGCTCGCGGTGTGGCTCGTCAGGCGCCGCCGCTCCGCGGAATCGGCGTCCGCGTGACGCACGTCGCCCTGGACGACGCCCACGCGCGCGCGTTCCTCATCGAACGCTTTCAGGATTTCATCGCGCTGGAGCAGGGGCTGTCGCCGCGCACACGCGAGGCCTACACGCGCGATCTGGAGCGCTTCGCCACGTACGTCATCGTGAAGGGCGCCTCGGCGCCGATCGGCGTGGACGCCAAGCTGCTCCGCGAATTCGTGTATCACCTCAAAGACCTCGGGCTCGCGCCCGCATCCATCCGCCGGAACATCTCCGCGGTGCGCACCTATTTCCGTTTCCTGCTCGCGGAAGGACATGTGGTGCGCGACCCCAGCGAGCGGCTGGAGACGCCGAAGCGCTGGCTCACGCTCCCCGATGTACTGAGCGTGGATGAAGTCTCGCGTCTGCTTGCCGCGCCGTCGCTGGATGAGCCGCTCGCCTTTCGCGATCGCGCACTGCTGGAACTCGCCTACGGCGCGGGGCTGCGCGTGTCCGAGTGGATAACGCTCAGTGTGCGCGACGTGCTGTTCGAGGAGCATCTGGTGCGCGTCTTCGGAAAGGGAAGCAAGGAGCGGCTCGTCCCCATTGGGCGCAGTGCGATCGGTGCCGTCGCGGTGTATCTCCGTGAGCTGCGGCCGCGACTGGAGCACGGCGACGGACGCGGCATTCTCCTGCTCAACGCGCGCGGCCGCCCGTTGACGCGCATGGGGGCGTGGAAGATCTTGCGGAAGTACGTGACAGCGGCCGGACTGGAGAAGCGCGTGTCACCGCACACGCTGCGACACTCCTTCGCGACGCACCTTCTCGAGGGTGGTGCCGACCTGCGCGCGGTCCAGGAAATGCTCGGTCACGCGGACATCGCAACGACACAGATCTACACGCACGTGGATCGCGAGTATCTTCGATCGGTGCACAAGCAGTTCCACCCTCGTGCATGACGACGGGGAACAGGGAGCGGGGAACACCCCCCGTCCGATTCTGATCAGCGCAACTTCCGCCGAATGAACTCACCCACAGTGCAACTGGCGATCGTGTTGGCGGCTCTCGTGCTAGCGCTGCCGCTGGCAGGGCAGGACGCGCCTCCCCCAAGCGCGGGCGGCGATGCAGCCGCTGAGCGGGTGCGCGTGGGCGACGTTGGTCCCGGGGCGTCGGGGCGCATTCTTCGCGCGGCGATCGCGCGGCCGCATGCGCTGCTTCGCCCGGACAGCGGCAGCTCGGTAGCGCTTCCGCGCGGGAGATCCTATCCGTCGACGGTCATTGTGTTGCACGGCAACGCCACGGTGGGCAGCATCGTGCACGGCGACGTCATCGTCGTGGGTGGGGATCTCTTCCTCCATCCCGGCGCGATGATCAGCGGTCGCGCCATCGCCATTGGTGGCGGTGTGTACAACTCCACGCTCGCGATCGTGCGCGGCGGACGGCTGAGCTTTCGCGATCACACCTTCACGGCGCGGCTGGACGGGCGGGGGGGCATCACCGTCCTGAATTACCACCGACTCAGTCACTACGTGACGCCGATGTTCACGCTGCCGCTCGCTCGCGGCTTTCGTATTCCATTGTACGATCGCGTGAACGGCGCATCCATCGCCTTCGGTCCGCTCGTGACGCTGGACAGCGGAGCAATCGAGATCGATCCCACGGTCACATACCGCTCGCACCTCGGCGACGTGGACGGCGCAGTTGAGGGACGCTGGTTCGTGAACCGCCGCACTGAGCTGTCCGCGCGCGTGCAGCGCTCGACGTTCACCAATGATGCATGGATCCGCGGCGATCTGATCAACTCGCTCACCACCTTCGCGGTGGCCAAGGATACGCGCAACTACTTCCGCGCCGATCGCGTGGATGCGGTCGCCAGCCGCCGCTA
Organism: Gemmatimonadota bacterium; assembly: GCA_031398865.1. Taxonomy (GTDB): domain Bacteria; phylum Gemmatimonadota; class Gemmatimonadetes; order Gemmatimonadales; family Gemmatimonadaceae; genus JANNOC01. Next base: position 3,841 of record JANNOC010000129.1, read on the forward strand.
CGAGACGCTCACGACGGAGTTCACCCCCTACGTCGGCGCGCTCACCGAGCGCGATTGGTCGGTGGGGCCGGAGCCGGATGCACAGCACGCCGCGTTCAGCATCATCGGGCGGCGCGACCGGGAGGAAGGAATGCTGCGCGTCAACCCGCCCATCGATCGGGGACGCCTGACGAGTGCGTTCGTCGGCAGCGCCGCCCGCTGGGAGGGTGCGCAGGGGGTCATCGTGGACGGCAATCTGCGCATCGAGAGCGCGTTCGACGCACCCCTCGGCAGCTTTTCCCAGGGCACGCTGGACATCGGGGTTTCCTTCCCCGCATTTCGCGATCACACGTATTCGGCGGGCGCACACGCGGTGATGAGCGTGGGCGACAGCACCGCCAGGCAGCGCTACGTGTATCTGGGCGGCAGCGGCACGCTGCCGACACGCGACCTCCTCGAGATGGGAGGGGACCGGCTCTTCTTCGTCGAGCAACAGTACAGCGTGCCGGTGGAGCGCGTGCGGCTGTGGTTTCTCGGATCGCCGACGGTCGCGCTGCGGCACATGATCGGATCGGCCGGCATCGAAGAGCTCCCGGACTTCCGGCAGAACGTCGGCGTGCGCGTGCTGCTGAGCTTCTTCCGGGCGGATTACACCATCGATCCGGAGAACGGCGACAGCAAGTTCAGCGTGGGATTGTCGCTGGGACGATAGCGCGTCGCGTCACGACGGACGAGGATCGCGCAGCATTGCGCGTGCATGCGTAGACGCATAGCTTTGATGGCGTGAATCTTGCATCCACGCGCCGCGATTTCGCATGACGACCCTCGCGGTCATCCCCGCCCGACTCGGCGCACTGCGCCTCCCGCGCAAACCTCTCCGCGATCTCGCGGGTCGCTCGATCGTCCTCCGCGTCTGGGACCGCGTCCGCACCCTCAAGGGCATCGATCGCTGCCTCATCGCCACCGATAGCGACGAGGTCCTGGCTGCCGCGCGCGCCGCGGGGGCGGAGTGCGTGCATACCAGCGCCGCGCATCAGACAGGAACCGACCGCGTCGCGGAAGTCGCCGCTCGCCGCGACTTCGCCGCGTTCGATGTCATCGTGAACGTCCAGGGGGATGAGCCGTTCATCCCGGCGTCCGCCGTGCGCGGCGCCGCCGCCCTGGTCGCAGCGGGACGGTTCCCCCCCGCCCCCGCGGCCGCGGCCGCGGCGCCCTCGGTACTCGACACCGACAGTATTGTCAAAGTCGTGACAGCCGACGACGGCCGCGCCATGTATTTTTCGCGGGCGAGCATCCCGTACCTGCGCGACGCGTCCGATGCCGGCGACCGCGCGGCGCGCGACCTTCGCGTGCGGCAGCACATCGGCGTGTACGCCTACACGAGAGACGCGCTCGCCCGGTGGGTCGCCCTGCCGACACATCCGCTGGAGCGGATCGAGCGTCTCGAACAGCTGCGTCCGCTGGGTGCCGGTATGGCGATGGGGGTGGCCGACGTCGCCGAGCCGGCGGTGGCGGGCATCGACACGGAAGAGGATCTGCTCCGCGCCAACGCGCTGTGGAAGGACTTCAGCAGAAAGGAGGCAGCCTCGTAATGCAGATGAACGCCGGATCCCAGACCACCAGGTTCATCTTTGTCACGGGAGGCGTCGTGTCCTCCCTGGGGAAGGGAATCGCCGCGGCCTCGCTCGGACGCCTGCTCGTGGAGCGTGGTCTCCGCGTCACGATGATGAAGTTCGATCCATACCTCAACGTGGACCCAGGGACGATGTCCCCCTTCCAGCACGGCGAGGTGTATGTCACCGACGACGGCGCCGAGACGGATCTGGATCTCGGGCATTACGAGCGCTTCATCGATCGCTCGCTGTCCCAGGCGAACAATATCACCACCGGCCGCATCTACCTCAACGTCATCAGCAAGGAGCGCCGCGGCGAATACCTCGGCTCCACCGTGCAGGTGATCCCGCACATCACCGACGAGATCAAGGCCGCGATGAAGCGCATCGCGCCGGAGAACGACGTCGTGATCGTGGAGATCGGCGGCACCGTCGGCGACATCGAGTCGCTCCCGTTCCTCGAGGCCATCCGGCAGTTCCGCCAGGAGATCGGACGCGAGAACGCGCTCTTCATCCACCTCACCCTCGTGCCCTACATCGCGGCCGCCGGCGAGGTAAAGACCAAGCCGACGCAGCACTCGGTGCGCGAGCTGATGGAAATCGGAATCCAGCCCGACATCCTCATCTGCCGCACCGAGCGACCGCTCAGCGACGAGGTCAAGCGCAAGATCGCGCTCTTCTGCAACGTGGAGTTTGGCGCGGTCATCGAGAGCCGCGACGTGCCCACCATCTACCAGATTCCGCTCGTGTTCCACGAGCAGGGGCTGGATCAGCGCGTCGTGCAGCGGCTGGGACTCGTCGCCAAGGTGCCGGAGCTGGACGAATGGCGCGGACTCGTCGAACGCATTATTCGGCCACGCGATCGCGTGCGCATCGCCGTGGTCGGCAAGTACACGGAGTTCGTGGACAGCTACAAGAGCGTGCAGGAAGCACTGATTCACGGGGGCGTCGCCAACGACGTCGGCGTGGACATCAGCTGGGTGTCGAGCGACGTGTTCGAGTCAGCCGAGGCCGCGGGCAACGTGCTCCGCGAATACCATGGCCTGCTTGTGCCCGGCGGCTTCGGTGTGCGCGGCGTGGACGGCATGGTGGAAGCGATTCGCTCGGCGCGCGAGACCGGCTTGCCT
>JANNOC010000131.1:0-4976 GCA_031398865.1 Gemmatimonadota bacterium
GCCGCGGCGTGATCCTGCGTCGAGAAGATGTTGCACGACACCCAGCGCACGTCGGCGCCAAGCTCGCCCAGCGTCTCGATGAGCACCGCCGTCTGCACCGTCATGTGCAGCGAACCCATGATCTTCGCGCCGGCGAGCGGCTGACGACTCGCATACTCCTCGCGCAGCGCCATCAGACCGGGCATCTCGAACTCGGCCAGTCGAATCTCCTTGCGGCCGAACTCGGCGAGTGACAGGTCTGCGACCTTGAACGGCTCGCGTCCTGCCTCACGAGTGGCGACGAACGGGTGCGTCATCTCGGCAACGGTTCCCACGGTCAGCTCCTCAGGTGTGTGTCGGAAATACGAATCGGTGATCTCATTACGCGGTCTTCGCTGTCAGGAACGCCGGTTCGGCGGCTGCGGTGATGCTCCCGCCGCGACGCGCAGTCGCGGCGAACAACGTCGGCCCCTTCGCTGCCGGATCTGCCGCCATCTGGTGATACCGGAATCCTTCCAGCCCGGCGTCGGTCAGCCACCCGCCCAGCTGCTCCGGCGAGAACCCCTGCCAGATGTGGCCCATCTCGCGCCGGAACTCCTCGCGATCGTGCGGCATCATGTCCACCAGCAACAGGCGTCCACCCGGCCGCAGCACTCGCATCACTTCGTCAACGGCCTGACGCGGCTCTTCGAGATAGTGGAGGACGAGAAAGAGCACGGCGGCGTCGAGCTCGCCGTTCTCGATGGGAAGCGCGTTCAAGTCGCCTCGTCGCAATTCCACGTTCGGCGTTGCACCCAGGCGCTTCCTCGCCGCGGAGAGCATGGCGGCCGAATCGTCCACGGCGATCACACGCCGAACGAAGGGAGACAACGACTCCGCCAGCTGCGCGGTGCCACATCCGAGGTCGCCAATGATCCAGCTTTCGTCCAGCAGGCCGAGCATCGCGACAAGCTCCGCGCGCTGGCCGAACAACTCGGCGCGCAACCGGTCCCACTGACCGGCGGCGGAGGAGAAAAACTGTTGCGACCGCGTACGCCGTTGCGCGAGCACGCCGTCCATGCGGCGGCTGTCCTGCCGGGCGCTCGGGAGCGCGGCCACTTGCTCGCGCACGATGTGCCACATCTTCCGCACCGCTGCGTCGAGACGTTCCGGCTGCATACTGTAGCGGCGGCTCGTGCCGTCGGGTCGCGACTCCACCCAGGCATCGTCGTTCAACACCTTGAGATGCCGGCTGATCGTGGATTGCGGCAGCTGCAAAATCGCACACAGCTCCGAGACGGTGAGCTCGTGCCGCTCGAGCACCAGCAGCAGGCGGCTGCGCGTGACGTCCGAGAGCGCCGAGAGGCGATCGAAGATGCTGGCGGGGGCTGTCATAGATATCCGTTCATCCGGATTGAAGGATATATAGACCGGCAGGAGCTGTCAACCCCGCGGCGCTGGTGCCTTGAGGATCACGTCCGCCGGCATATATAGAAGCAGCCCCGAGCACGAATTCTCTCGTGAGACGCCCATGCAATTCGCCAACCCCGCCTCCGCCGCGAAGGACGCGGCGCCCGCCTATACCCGCGCCCTGCTCGAGCTCCTGGGCGATCGGGATCCACTCCAGGAAATGGAGCAGCTGCTGACCCGCCTGCGTCCCGTTGTGGAGGGCGTCAGTGCGGAACGCCTGCGCCGGCCCGAGCGGCCCGGCAAATGGTCCATGGTGGAAGTCGTGCAGCATCTCGCGGACAGCGAGATTGTGTATGGCTATCGCGTTCGCACCGTGCTGACCCGCCCCACTCCTCCGCTGCCAGGGTACGATCAGGACGCGTGGGCGACGACGCTGCGATACCGCGACGTCCTGCTGGCGGACGCACTCGCACAACTCGAGGTGCTGCGCGGGGCGAACCTGCGGCTGCTGCGCTCGCTCTCCCCCGCCCAGCTCGCGCGTAGCGGGATGCACGAAGAGCGCGGGGAGGAGAGCGTCGCGCGCATCGCGCAACTACTCGCGGGGCACGACATCGTGCATTTGCGGCAGCTCGCGCGCATCCGCCAGGCCGTCAGCGGCTGACGCGTCCGCGATCGCGCGCCTCCGCCGCCTGCGATGGATTCCCGCACCGCCGCGCACGCGTTGTCGCGCATCGCCGAGCTGCTCGCGCTGCGCCAGGACGCGGGCTTTCGCGTCCGCGCGTACCGTAACGCGGCCAAGGCGATTCTCGCGCTGGACAGCGACGACCTGAGTCCGTTGCTGCGGTCGGGCAGAATCGCGTCCCAGCGTGGGATCGGACCGGCCACCCTGGGCGTTGTCGCCGATCTCATCGAGCACGGCGAATCCAGCTATCTCCGCACGCTGATGGACGACGCACCCGCCACGCTCGCGGACGTCGCGGCGGTGCCCGGCGTGACGCCGGCGCGCATGCGTCGCTTTCATGAGGAGCTGGGCATCGCGACACTGGAAGATCTCGAAGTGGCCGCGCGCGACGGACGCCTTGCAACGCTGCGCGGCATCGGTCCGAAAACCGCGGCGAAGATACTCGAGGGGATCACGCGACGGCAAAAGCCCGGGCCTCGCATGCTGTATCACCGGGCGCACGAAGAGGCGGCGCGTCTTGTGGCGTCGGTGCGAAAGCATCCGAGCGTCGTGCGTGCCGAGATCGCCGGCTCGGTGCGGCGGCATCGCGAGGTGGTGACGGACATCGACATCGTCGCGGCCTGCACCGGTGCCCCAGAAAAAGTCGCACTGGCCTTCGCCAGCGCAGCCGCCGTTCGTGACGCGTCGGGCGACGACGCGCGGTCTCCGATACTTCGGTACGTGGACGGAACCATCTTGCACTTGCACTGCGTCACCCCGGCGGAGTTCGGCGTTGCGTTCTGGCGCGCCACGGGCAGCGAAGCGCACGTGCGGGAGCTCGCACCGCGCGTGGAAGCTGCTGGTCTCGCGGACGTGGGCGGTCGCGCACGAGCCGGGGGCGCACGATCCCGGCGCACAGCGCGCGCCGGAGTGCCTGACGAAGAGCAGTTCTTCAAGCTGCTGAAACTGCCGCCGATTCCCCCGGAGCTGCGCGAGGGCGACGGCGAGGTGGCCGCGGCTGACGAGCAGCGCCTCCCCGTCCTCCTGGAGATGCGCGACATCCGGGGCGTTCTGCACTGCCATTCCACGTATTCGGACGGCACCGCCAGCATCGAGGAGATGGCGCTCGCGGCGCGGGCACGCGGCTGGAGCTACATCGGGATCTCCGACCACTCCAAGGCGGCGCACTACGCGGGCGGCCTCTCGCTCGAGGCGGTCGCGCACCAGCACGAGGAGATCGACCGGCTGAATGCGAGCCTCGAAGGGATTCGCGTGCTCAAGGGGATCGAAGCGGACATCCTCGCCGATGGGCGGCTGGACTACCACGACACAGTGCTGGATCGCTTCGAGTACGTCATCGGGTCCATTCATTCTCGCTTCAAGATGCAGGGAGCCGCGATGACGGAGCGCGTTCTGCGCGCGCTGGACGATCCTCGCCTCACGATCCTTGCGCACCCGACCGGGCGTCTCCTGCTGTCGCGGGACCCGTACGACCTGGATCTCGATGCCGTGATGGAGAAGGCAGCCGCGCGAGGCGTTGCGCTGGAGCTGAACGCCGATCCACATCGGCTGGATCTCGATTGGCGCTACTGCCGCGTCGCCATGCAGCGCGGCGTCACGATCTCGATCGGACCGGACGCGCACTCGGTCGGCGATCTGGATTACATGGCGATCGGAGTTCGCCTGGCGCGCAAGGCGTGGCTCGAGGCCGGGGATGTGCTCAACTCCCTGGACGCCGAGGCGGTGTTGGCGCGTGGTCGACGGCGCCGCGCGGGGAGGAGCTAGAGGGCATCGCACAGGCACGAGACGCCCTCGCGCGGCCCGCGCTATTATTCAGGGTGCCCAGCGGCGCTGCGGTGTGCGCCCAGCCCCTCGAACCTCGGATGACCGGATGCCCAAGACGAAGTCCACCGCCGCTTCGCACGCAACGGAGGTTGTCAGCGCTCCTGAGACGCGCGTGCGCGATCACGCCGATGCGCTGTATCGCAGCGCCGCCGAATGCTGCCGGCAGCATGAACGTCTCTCGCACATCACCGACAAGTCCGAGGATGAATCCGAGGTGCGGCTCGCCGAAGAAGTCGCGGCACTGTGCGATGCGGCACTGGCGACGATGGTCGAGGGCTACGAGCAGTGCACGGCCAACGTGCACCCGAGCAATGGCGACGACGGGTGGTGGCACCGGGCGAACTCGCTCTGGCACGCGAGCCGGGAGTTCGCGCGCCGCCACGGCGCGTGCGACGACACCGCACGTCAGCGTGGTAGCCATTCGGCGGAGCGGCTCGGCGAGCTTGCGATGCACTACGAGCTCGAGGCTTCCGCGCTGTTCGCGCTGCAACAGGCAACGACGGCATATCGTAAGGAGCGGCCGGAGGCGTGAGCTGCCGCTTCGCGTCGCGGCTGACGCCCCACCCCTAGTATTGACCGGGAGGACATAACTACCATGCGCCGAGAGCAGTTGAAGGACAGCCCGGATCATCACGACGCCGATCTCGTGCTCAAGATCTACGATCTGCGCCGCGAGGCGGTCATGCGGGAATCGCGGAGCGCAATCAACGCGCGCTTCTGGCCAAAATCGGCTGACGACGTCGTGGCGGTGGTGGGCAAGACGGACCATCCGCTGAACGCCGCATTTCGGCAGGTGTCTGGCTATTGGGAAATGGTATACGGCATGGCGCGTCACGGCATCGTGCACGCGGACTATCTGGTGGAGAGCAATGGCGAAGGCCTGTTTTTTTATGCACGAGTGGAGCCCTACCTCGACGAACTGCGTTCGCGCAATCCGCGTGCGTTCGTCCATACCGAGTGGATCACGAAGAACAGCGAGGTCGCGGGCCAGATGCTGACCATGTTCCGCGCTCGCGTCGCGAAGGCGCTCGAATCCAAGTGAGGGGATGGGCGCCCCTCGCATGACCCAGACGTTCTTCGAGTTGCGGAGGTCGGCGATTCA
>JANNOC010000140.1:0-3053 GCA_031398865.1 Gemmatimonadota bacterium
GCTGCTTGTAGCGCTCGTACATCTCCGCGTCGGCGACGTTGATCTGCACGACCACATAGGCTGGCATCAGCGCTCCGACAACTTGCGCGCGTGATGCCGCGTGTGCACGGTGACGAGCCGGAGTCCCTCGCGCAGTGTGAGCTTGCCGAAGTAGGCATGACTCAGCCGAATCCGGGACCGGTCGCGGAGCGCGGTGGCCAGGGACGCGGACACCGTTTCCGTCGCGATGCGCAGCCGCCCGAGCCATTCCTCCCGCGAGCCATTCTCGGGCGGGCGCGTCTCCCGGGGCGCGCGAGGTCGTCCGGGGAATCGCCCGGTCCAGAGCACGTAGGGAAGCACGAGCCAACGCAGTATCGTGCGACGCACCACGGGAACCGCGATGCGCATTCCCGGCCCGCCCGACAACTCGCTGGCGAAGATCTCGTAGGTCAGTGTCACGTGCGCCAGTTCCTGAGCGGCGGACCAGTGCCCGGGGGCGCGCGCCACGGTCCATTGGTCGGGCGGAATGGCGCCAACGCGCGCGACGAAATCGTCCAGCGCGCGCTGATGCTCCTGAAGTACGTCCACTGGCCCTTACGCGGCCAGCACCGGCAGGCTGCGCCCGCGCTCGATCACGCCGCCCCCGAGGACGCGCTCCTCATCGTACAGCACGAGCGACTGGCCCGGCGTGATGGCCGCCACCGGCTCGTCGAACGCGAGCTCGATCTCCGCACCGAACACGCGAATGAGCTCCGCGTGCACCGCGCGGGCGCGATGGCGGACCTGCACGGAAACCCGCGTCCCTACCGCGGGCTCATCCGCGAGCCAGTTCACTTCGCGCGCCGTGACGCCGCTGCCGAGCAGCTCATCGCGCGGCCCGATCACCACGGCGCGCTGCGCCGGGACGATGCCGACCACGAACATCGCTTCGGGAAAGCCGCCGGGGAGACCGCGACGCTGCCCGATGGTGAAGCGCGCGAACCCGCGATGCTCGCCCACGATCCGGCCGTCCGACAGCATGACCGGGCCCGGCGAGAGTGACGCTGCGTCCGCGCCGAGCCGGCGTGCGATCACCTTGGCATGATCGCCGTCGGGAACGAAGCAGATATCCTGGCTCTCGACTTTTTCGGCGACCAGCTCGAGCCCCAGTGCGTGTGCACGGGCGCGCGTCTCCGCTTTGCTCAGCGTGCCGACCGGCAACAGCATGCGCGACAGCACCGGCCGAGCAATTCCCCAGAGAAAGTAGGATTGGTCCTTCGCGTGGTCGATCCCTCGGAACAGTATGCCACCGGATGCGCGCGCATAGTGACCGGTCGCGATCCATTGGGCATCCACCGCGTCGGCCTTGCGCAGCAGGTCGCGGAACTTCGTGAACGTATTGCAGCGGACGCAGGGGATGGGCGTGCGGCCGCGGGCATATTCGCCGACGAAGTCATCCACCACATCGTGGCCGAACTGACTTTCCAGATTCAGCACATAGTGTGGCACGCCGAGCTGCTGACACACGCGCCGCGCGTCATTGATGGAATCCAGCGAGCAGCACGGGCGATCGGGGACGTCGTCGCCGTAGCAGAACAGCTTCATCGTCGCACCGATGACGTCGTAGCCCTGCTCGACCAGCGTCGCCGCCGCCACGGACGAATCCACGCCGCCCGACATCGCGACCAGCACCCGCTCGCGCACGGCCCTCAACTGGCGCTTCCGGAAAGCCGTCGCGCCTTCTCGATGAGCGCGGGGAAGAGCTGGGCCACGCGCTGCACGCACTCGGCGGTTGTCAGCGACCCCAGGCTCATGCGCACCGCGGCTGATGCGATGTCCGGACGCACTCCCATGGCCGCGAGCACGTGCGATGGCGTCACGCTGCCGCTCTGACACGCGCTGCCTGACGAGGCGGCAACGCCCGCGAGGTCGAGGGCCATGAGCAGCGACTCGCTATCCGTGCCGGGCACCGAAATATTGAGGATGTGCGGCGCACGCTCGGCGTCCTGCCCGTGCACGACCGCGTCGGGGATGCGCGCCACCAGAGCCTCCTGCAGCGCGTCGCGCAACGCGCGCAGCCGCGCGCACTCACGATCGCGCTCTGCCAGTATCAACTCCGCCGCGCGTGCGAGGCCGACGGCGGCGGCCACGTTCTCCGTTCCGGGGCGACGGCCCCGGTCCTGCGCACCGCCGTGCATGAGCGGCTCGAGTCGCGTACCGCGTCGTATGTAGATCGCGCCGATACCCTTGGGCGCGCCGATCTTGTGCCCGGACAGCGTCAGCAGGTCGAACGGCGTCCGGCGCGCATCTATGTCGAGCTTGCCAAACGCCTGCACCGCGTCGGTGTGAAACACCGCCCCGTGCGCCGTGGCGTACTGCGCGAGCGCGGCGATCGGCTGCACGATACCGGTTTCGTTGTTGACCCACATGATGGTGCACAGCGCCACGTCCTCGTCCACGAGGGCTTCGAAGGACGCGCGATCCACGATGCCGGACGAGTCGACACGGAGCATGCGCTCTTCCGCGCCTTCGCGCGCCGCCTGGTGCACGGCCTCGAGCACGGCTTTGTGCTCGATGGGGGTCGAGACGATCGCGGTGCGTCCGGCCGCTCGCAGGGCGCGCCAGGGACCCAGGACCGCGAGATTGTCGCCCTCCGTCCCGCCCGACGTGAAGCACACCTCGTCCGGATGTGCCCCGAGGCATTGTGCCGTCCGCTCGCGTGCCTCATCCAGCGCGGCGCGGGCTTCGCGACCCCAGCGATGCGTGCTCGACGGGTTGCCAAAGCGCGCGCCCAGAAAGGGCTGCATGGCCGCAAGCACCTCGGCGCGGATCGGCGTCGTGGCGGCGTGGTCGAGATAGATGGGCTCAGGCATGGCCTTGCAATATACCGGATTCGTCCGGCACGGCGGCAGGGCGCGCGCTCAATCCAGCTCGCGGAGCACGGCCCGCACCGGCGCCGCGTCGAGCGCCATCAACTTCTGCGGAAAGGCCAGTAGCTCGAACTCACCGGGCGTGATGCGGCGGAGGTCGAGATTCTCGAGAATGTACGCTCCACCGGAAAACAGCATGTGATGCACCGGGAGCATCGTGCTGTC
>JANNOC010000149.1:0-7348 GCA_031398865.1 Gemmatimonadota bacterium
GGCGTCGGCGGGACGTCCGAGGATTGTGTCACCGGGCAGTGGCTTGGCGTCCGGATGGCGGAAGTACACCGGGAACTGGATGGACACCGACATCGGATCGCCGTCGGTCTTGGCGGGAGCAAAACGCAGCTCTTCCACCCCCTTCACCGCGGCGGAATCGAACGCCGGGTATCCCGACGACGTGGCGACGCTGGTGGATTCGGGATGCACGCGGCCGTCGGCGTCAATGAAGATCCGCAGTAGCACATTGCCCTGCACCTTCTTCGCGTACAGGTCTGACGGATAGTGGAACGGGAGAGCCGTGTTCAGGATCACCGGCAGTTCATCAGGGGTCGCGGACGCCCAGATCGCATCAATGGCATTCTGGGCGCTCTGCCTCGTGTCGCAGGCGAGCAGTAGCGGGCACAGCGTCAGGGCTACGAGGGTGCGCATAGGGGGAATGTACACTTCTGAGGGAGAGAGGTCACGTCGCGGCTGTTTGCGCCGCTCTCTTCTTTCACTCACCCGCTCGCATCTCACGCATCGGCGATAAACTCAATCTCGGCGTGCTCAAGCCTGCTGAACAATTTGGCATCTCGGTGGAACGGGTACCATTCATACAGCAGTAGCTCTCCGGGCCGCCAGAGCGCAACCCACGCCAGAATCGTCAATCCTCCCTCAACAAGGGAAGCCAGGTTTCCCGTTGGGAGATACCGCTTCATTATCTCGACGATCAGGATCGTCGCGCTGAGAAACACGATGCCGATGACAAGAGTTCTCCAGCCCAACTGCCGAACGCGGGCGAGTTTCTTTTCCGCCTCACCGCGGCGGAAAGCGAAATGCTGATGAACGCTATCCGTCACGTGATGGGCGTCGACCGCAGCACTTCGGGGAAGAGAGATGATCAGCTTCGCCGTGCTCGTGCTCGGGAGATCTGTCAAACGTTCGACAATGTACTGCGCAGCCTCTTTCCTCAGTCGTGCCGTGGGAAATGGCGAAGGAGGGCCCGCCTCCACCAGTTGATCTACTGAATCCAGGCGAACAATGATGTTCCCTTGCGTTTTCATGATTTCAATTTGATCGGAAACCTGCGGCGTGCGCGGAGAGCAGTGTCGTCTTGGGCCTACTGCGGTGATGTTGTCCGACCCACCGGAGGAGAGGGACGCAGCATGGTTTCGGCACGCACCTCGTTCCGGAGGGGCTCACCTCGTTCAAATGCCGTAACGCTCTCAAGCGTGACGGACGCAACGTTGGCGAGGGCCTCCTTGGTCAGGAAAGCTTGGTGGGCTGTGACGAGGACGTTCGGGAATGTGAGAAGGCGCGCGAGCACATCGTCTTGCAGGACTTGGCTCGAGAGATCCTGGAAGAAGATGCCTTCCTCCTCCTCGTACACATCGAGGCCGGCGGCTCCCAGGCGCCCCCTCTTCACGGCATCGATCAGCGCCCGGCTATCGATGAGCGCGCCACGTCCTGTGTTGATCAGAATGACGTCCCGCTTCATCGTCGCCATGGAGGTCGCATCGACCATGTGGTGCGTCGCGGGGGTGAGAGGTACGTGCAGCGTGATGATGTCCGACTCGCGATAGAGCTCCGGTAGCTCAACGTATCGGACCGCGAGCTCGGAAACGAGCCCGGGTTCGGGCCGCAGGTCGTGGGCCAAGATCCGGCAGCCAAAACCGTGAAAGATGCGCGCGGCGGCACAGCCAATTCGTCCCGTACCGACGATGCCCACGGTCTTGCCGTGAAGATCGAAGCCGACCAGACCCTCGAGCGAGAAATTCCACTCGCGAACTCGGGCATAGGCACGGTGAATCTTTCGGTTGAGGGCGAGAACCAGCCCCACCGCGTGCTCGGCTACCGCGTACGGGGAGTACTCGGGAACGCGCACTACGCGCAGCCCGAAAGCTTCGGCAGCCCCCAAGTCCACATGGTTATAGCCCGCAGAGCGCAGCGCGATGAGCCGAGGCCCACACTCGCGCAGAATCCGCAGTGCGGGTTCGTCCAGCTTGTCATTAACGAAGGAGCAGACCGCGTCATGGCCGACCGCCAACGCGGCAGTCGCATTCGTCAATCGAGGTTCGAGGAATGTCAGCGCGTGGCTGAAGCGGGAGTTTGCCGCCCCGAACGACTCGCGGTCGTAGGTGTGCGAATCGAACACGGCAATCTTCATGGCTGCATCCTATGGAGAACGCGTTCGGATCGCTTAATTACTCTTTCAGTCGGGTGACGGCGGGATGGCCGGGACCCGCGCCGCTGGAGATAAAAGGAGCTCCCGCCAAGTCGATGATGAGCGCGGCGACGGCAAGCCCGCTGACACCGTAATATTTTGACAGGTCGAGGACGATGACCTTGCAGGCAATGGCGATGAGAGTCACCTCCTCGAGCAGGACAATCGGTGGCGTGATGATGTCCTAGACAATGATCCACCCCAACTCCGAGTGGAGAGCGCCACCACCACCATCATCATGATAACGAGCGACACCACGATGGCGCGCTCGAATTGCTTGATGACTCCCGCGAACGGGTAGCAGCGCGGCGTGCTGTGCTGGTCGGCCGCCGCGTCCTCCGGGCGGGCTCGCGCAGATGGCGGGAACACAGGAGAATAAATTCATGCATGGGTCCCTCCGCATCGCCCGAATTGCCGGCATCGACGTCAAAGTTCACATCACGTTCTTTCTCCTGCCTGCTTGGATCGGGTTCGTCTATCATCGCAACGGCGGAATTTCCGCGGCCGTCGACGGCATCGGTTTTGTTCTTCTGATTTTCCTTTGTGTGCTGCTGCATGAGATGGGGCACGCGCTCGCCGCTCGCCGCTACGGCATCAAAACGCACGACATTACGTTGTTGCCAATCGGCGGCCTTGCGCGGCTTGAGCGCATGCCGGAGAAGCCGTCCGAAGAGATCGTCGTCGCGCTGGCTGGCCCGGCGGTCAACGTCGTCATCGCGGGGGCGCTGTGGATTTTCATCGGCCTGACGAGCGGCTTGCCCGATCCAGAGTTACTGCAGCAGACAGCCGTGCCGCTCGCGGTGCGACTTTTCACCGTCAACATCTGGCTCGTGCTTTTCAACATGATCCCGGCTTTCCCGATGGATGGCGGACGCGTGCTGCGAGCAGTCCTCGCGATGCGGATGAATTACGCGCGCGCCACGCAGGTCGCCGCAAACGTTGGTCAGGGGATCGCGTTTGGTTTTTTTATCCTCGGCCTCTGGTCGAACCCAATGCTGCTCCTGATCGCGGTGTTCGTCTATTTCGGCGCCAGCAGTGAGGTGGCCTTCGCGCAAATGAAGAGCATCTCAAAGGACTTGCGCGTTTCGGCTGCCATGGTCACGCAGTTCCAGGCACTGCCGCTCAGCGCGACGCTCAACGAAGCGGCCGAGGCGCTGTTGCGCACTTCGCAACATGAATTCCCGATCACCGACGAGCAGGGTAAGGTGCACGGCATTCTCACGCGCGACGGCATGATCGCGGGCTTGCGCAAATCGGGCGCGGAGACGCCGGTGGCGCACGTGATGCGCGCGGACATTCCCACGGTGCCCGAGTCGATGTTGTTCGATCGCGCGTATGCTGTGATGAAGCAATGCCGTTGCCCGGCGTTGCCGGTGCTCGATTCAGGCGGCCGACTGGTTGGTCTGTTCACTCCCGAGAACGTCGGCGAAATGATCATGGTGCAGAGCGCGATCGGGTCACGGGCGTCGTGACCTGTCTAACTGCACAGCGCGGCATCGCAACCGAAGTAGAAGCCAGCCAAGGCATCGGCAGCCACACTCGCCCCGGCCTGACAGCCAGTGTGATTGGCTCCATTTCGCTCGCCGTGCTGCACCGTAGCGGGCAGCGGGTGCCTCTCGTGTGGCGGCCCCTGGAGTAACAAGCTATCAAGACCGTCACTCGAATCGACTGGCACCAACTCGCGTCGGAACAAGCGGCTGGGCTGCTGGAGAGCGACCATACCACTGGTTTGGCGCAGGCCGAGGTCGAGTTACGGCTGCAGCAGTTTGGCCCGAATCAGCTGACCGGGCAGAAGCGGCTCAGCCCATGGATACGCTTCCTGCTGCAGTTCCATCAGCCGCTCATTTATATCCTGCTCGCCTCGACCGTCATCTCCGCGGGGATGGGCCAATGGGCCGCCGACATGATTCTGACAGACGACAACTTCGCGTGGGAACACGGCATCGAAGGCACCAACCTCGAGGAAGCTCGCGCGGCCGTCATCAATGTGATCGTGATGGTCCAGACATTTTACCTGCTCAACTGCCGCAGCCGGACCCGCTCGGTATTCTCCATCGGCTTTTTCTCCAATCCCTGGCTGATCGCCGGCATTCTCACGACCTGGGTGGCGCAGATCTCCTTCACTTATTTGCCGTTGTTGAACCGGCTTTTTCACACTGCTCCCGTACGGGCCGAAGCCTGGGTCTATATCGTCGCCATCGGAGTCTTTGCGTTCGCCGCGGTCGAATTGGAAAAATGGCTGCGCTTCCGCGCGCCACCGCCGGCAGACAAATCACCGGCGAAGCCAACAAGACGAACATGAAACTACGAGGACAAAGCAACGACAGTGAGACTGCGTACGTGTCGGGATCTGCACCGCTGATCGTCCGGTCCAGGCTTGTTCCTTCGAAGCTGCCTCTGCTTGCTTTTGTGTTCGTCCTTGTCACACTGGCTGCACTCGCGTTCGCGCCCGTCTTCGTGGTCAACCAGATGAATGTCGGTGGTGACCGGATAGAGTCGCTGTTCAACCCGGCGAACCGCCTTGCCGTGCGACTGACTCTGACTTTGACTCGCGAGGTGGCGGAACATCGCGGTGTGTTGCTGTCGGGAAATGCGAGGCCGGCGACCCGCTTTCGTTCAGAATACGAAACGGAGCGCGCGGTAATCGATAGCCTCTACCCGCTGGCGCAACGCATTGGACCGGAAGCCGTAACACGCCTGCAACGGGTTACAGATCTATCGCTTGAGTGGCATGCGCTCTTGCAGGAGATGGAACGTGCCTCTCCAGCCGAGCTCAAGGAAGATTTTCCTCAGCATGAAGCGCTCAAGGATTCATTGCTCGCTGCGGCGCTGCAGTTCGCACAGACGATCGACCGGGCACCTGAAGCAGAGATGCGCGCGGGGAGAACATCGGCGGAGCGGCTGCGTATGCTTTCTGTCATGTTCGCCTCGCTGGGAGTGTTGAGCGCGATCATCGTTGGCTGGTTTGCGCGCCGGCAGCGGACTCTCACTGCCGATTTGGGTCGTGCAATCGAGGAAGAGTTTCGTCAGCGGCAGGAGTCCGAGCGACAGCGCGCGGAGCTGGACCGAATCACGGAAAGCCGGACCCGACTGCTGCGCGGCTTTACTCATGATGTGAAGAATCCATTGAGCGCCGCGGATGGCTACCTGCAGCTACTCGAAGATGGCATCGTCGGGGAGCTGGCGGATGCGCAACAGACGAGCATCGTGAGGGCACGGCGTTCGCTCGGCGCGGCGTTCGCGTTGATTGATGAGTTGCTGGAGCTTGCGCGCACGGAAGCGGGACACATCAACGTCAACAAGGTGCCGGTCGATGTCAGCGTGGTCGCGGAGGAAGTGGTAGAGCAGCATCGGGCTCAGGCAGAGGCGAAGGGTTTGTCGCTGCAGCTGGAGCAGAGTATGGAACCAGCCATTCTCCATACGGATCCGCATCGCATGCGGCAGATCCTCGGCAATCTCATTTCCAACGCTGTGAAGTACACTCCAAGTGGCAAGATCACCGTGCGGGTAGGCCGACGTTCCTTTGATCACGGAGGCGAAGCACGGACGACTTTGGTCGTGGAGGTATCGGATACCGGTCCGGGCATTCCCGAGGACCGTCGCGAGCACATCTTCCAGGAGTTCACGCGACTGGATCCCGGTGCAGGCCCTGGGGCGGGGGTTGGCCTTGCGATCAGCCGCCGAATCGCACACGCGTTAGGCGGCACAATCACCATCGAGCCGGGTGAGAGCGGCGGCAGCAAATTCGTTGTGTGGTTAGCGCTCGACGCGGAGGCCCGTCCGGACGGTCGTGAACGCGCGCAGCCGGCATAGGACCGCAAAACATACTGCAGCAGAACGGGCCGCGTCGAGGCGCCGAAACTATGCGAAGATCCTCCAGACGGGTGGGAAGCTGAGAACGATCCCCAGGACTATCAGCACCAGTGTGGCCGTATGCACCCGCCTTGACTCGATCTGACGGTCCTTCCAGCGCCGGTGCAACACCGCCCAACCGATCAACCAGGTCACTGCGGCGAACGAGGTGCGACCCGATACTCCGCCCGCAGGTCCGTAAAGCGCTGGCGCGGCGAAGAGACCGGCCTCGTTGACGATCACGAAGAATCCCACCGCGAACGCACCGATCCCGGCCGCGAGGAAGGAAGCCAGAGCGGCGCCATTCACAACTTCTTCACGGTTGTCGTCCATCAGTGCCATGTGCGAGATCTCCGACTACTCGAGTGGGGCAACCTTGTTGATGAAGATGCCCAGCACTCCCACAAGGGAGGCGAGCACGAAACAGATCGCCAGTAGCGTCGTGGCCATGCCGTTCAAGCGCATGTCCGTCAGGAGCTTCGATCTGTAGCGCGTGGCAACGAAGGCGACTGCCGTCGCCAGCATTGCGGCGATCCACGGAACGTGCTCCTTGATCTCCATCGCGAGCGCGTGGAGCCACACGGTTTCAGGATTCGATTGAATCAGTGATCTCGGATACTGGCTGAGATCGGTGAGCCCGTCGGGGGGCGTGGCGCGGTAGGGCGGGAAGTTGACATACGTGCCGATGAGCAGAGTCAACCAGAGCGCGGCGGCAGCAAACACGACCAGCCATGCGAGGTATCGCGCCTGAACCTGCGCAGCGACATTCGCCGGATCCGCAGCACGCATGGCGCGCAGGGAGAACAGCGCGGCGGCCAACGCCATCAGCGCGCCACCACCCAGGACGATTCCGTGAATCATCGTCCAGACGCTGCGATCGCTGAACAGCCGTGTATCCATTGCAAGTCCAGGTTCGAGTCTACCTTCCGGCGGATTTCGCTGCTGCTTCGTCGGCCTTCGTGTGTTGCACGGTGCCGTCCGGGTGCTCGGGGGGGCTGTACAAGGTATAGAGTCGGAGCGGCGCGTCGGCGGACATGTTGATGACGTTGTGCGTGACACCTGCGGGTATCACCACGGCGCTTCCGTCACCAAGCGTGTGTCGTTCCCCATTCAGCACCGCCATGCCAGCACCGGCTTCGACGCGAATGAACTGGTCGTGCTCCTCGTGCGTCTCCTGGCCGATTTCGTCGCCAGGCTGCAGGGTCATGAGCACCAGTTGCGTGTTCGGACCCGTGTAGAGCACTCGACGATAGTCCTCGTTGGCGAGGGTATCGCGCTCGATGTTGGTTA
>JANNOC010000157.1:0-2662 GCA_031398865.1 Gemmatimonadota bacterium
CGTCCCCATCGGACTCGCCGTGTAGTGGTACAGCCCGATCACGCGGAAGCCGACGCCGTCGATGAACATCTCCTTGTCGATCGGATCGGAGTCGCGGAAGAGAGCTTCGGCCAGCTTGTCGTTCACGATCACCACCCGGGCGGCGGTCTCGTTTTCCGCGTACGTGAACGAGCGGCCGGGGTAGATATCACCGCCGTCCACCTCCGTCCATCCCGGCGAATACACCTCCATTCCCGCTTGCGACAGCGTGCGATCCTTGTATTTGAACGATGCGCCTGTTCCGAGGTGCACCGTGACCGCGCGAATGGAGGGGAGCCGTTCGATGATCGCCGCTTCGTCCGTCGTCAGGCGCGGATTACGCCGGAATGGACAGGTCTCCTCCGACCCGTCACACGCCGTAAAGCCGCCAATCGGCCGGCGGTAGATGAAAAACGACGTCGGCCCGGCCGCTTCCAGGTCGCGCATGAAACTCTCGTTCACGCCGCGGACGATGGACGACATCGCGACCACGACGAAGACGCCGATGGCGACGCCGATGATCGTCAGCGCCGCGCGCACCTTGTTCGCTCGTATAGCGTCGAGGGCAATGCCGACGCCTTCCAGCGCGTGCGAGACACCCGCCATGATCGCCATGCGCTACTCCGCGCGCAGGGCGACGATGGGGTCGAGTCGCGCGGCGCGACTCGCGGGATACATTCCCGACACGATCCCAACCACCGTGCCCAGCAGCGTCGCCACGACGAGCGACCACGGCGCAATCGTCGCGGGGAGCGGCGTATTCATTTCGACCACCTTGGCGATGGCGATGCCAAGCACGATGCCCACGATCGCCCCCAGGGTGCTGAGCGTCGCCGCTTCGACGAGAAACTGTCGCAGAATGTCGCGCCGGCGCGCCCCCAGCGACTTGCGGATCCCGATTTCGCGCGTCCGCTCAGCAACCGCGACGAGCATGATGTTCATGATCACCATGCCGCCCACGATCAGTCCGATCGCGGGAAGCGCAGTCCCGGCGATGGTCATGACGCTTTTCATCTTCTCGAAGAAGACCAGCGCGGACGCGGACGTTTCCATGACGAAGTTGTCCGGCTCGCTCGGACGGAGCTTGCGCGTCGCGCGCAGATGCTCGCGCACCGACTCCATCGCCTCTTCCATGGCGAGTCCAGTCGACGCCTTCACCATGATCCCGTCCACGTCGCCGCGCGGATTCGTGATACGGCTGAGCGGAGAATTGAACGGTGCGACCGCGAGGCGATCCATGTTCATGCCGAAGAGGCTGCCCTGCTTCTCGATGATGCCGATCACCTGGTAGGGAATGCCGCCCATGCGGAGCTCGCGTCCCACGGGATCCACGGTGGGGAAGAAATGCTTCGCGACCTCGCTCCCGATCACGACTACGGGCGCGCCGAGCTCCGCTTCCTGGGTCGTGAAAACGCGTCCGCGCTCGAGGTCGTACCGTTTGATGCTGAAGTAGTCGCCTTCGACCGCGTGCGCGGCGACCTGGCGCGCGCGCGTGCGTAGGGGGTCGACGCAAACACGAAGTCCTGGCTCTCCACGGCGTACCGCGTGCCGGTCGGGAGGATTGCCCGCACGGCGTGCACGTCCCTGGGATAGAAGCGTGGGCGGCGCTGCCAGGCGCGCCATTCGTCATCCGTGATATTCCCGTGATTGAACCAGGCCATCCGTCGCAGCGTGAACGTGTTCACGCCGAGCATCTTGGCCGCGAAGTCCTCCTCCATGTACTTGCTCATCCCCTCGACGATCGATACGACCGTCACGAGGAACATCACGCCGATAGTAACGCCCAGGAGTGTGAAGAAGCTCTTGAGCTTTTGCACGCGGATGGTCGCGAGCGCGAGACGAACCGCTTCGAAGATGGGCATCACAAGCCTCGGCAGCAGGAGCTGGTGCTATTCGTAGCGGAGCGAGTCGACAGGATCGAGTCGCGACGCGCGCGCGGCAGGAAACAGACCGAAGAGGATACCCGTGATGGCGCTGGCGCCGAGCGCCGTGACGATCGCGAGCGGTGGAATGGACGCCTGGATGGGCGTGGCCGCGCGAATGATGAACGTCACCACGTAACCGAAGACGAGGCCAACGATGGCGCCGACGGCGGTGAGCGTGACTGCCTCGATGAGGAACTGCCAGAGGATCGTGCCGCGCGTGGCGCCCAGCGCCTTGCGCACGCCGATCTCGCGGGTGCGCTCCGTCACGCTGATCATCATGATGGCGACGACGCCAACGCCTCCGACGAGCAGCCCGACCGAGGACAGCGCGAACATGACAAGGAAGAAGATCTCCGTCAGCTTGTCCCAGGTTTCGAACAGCTTGTCCTGGGTGATGATCGAGAAGTTGCTTTCCACCGAAGGGCGCAGTCGCCGCTGGCCGCGCAGGAGCGCGGTGACATCGTCGATGGCCTCGTCACGCGGCACCGCGGACATGGGCTTGATCGCCAAATCCAACCAGTCCATCGGTGCCTTGAGATAGCGCCGCGCACTTTCCAGCGGCACGATGCCGCGCGCGCGAGTTTCTCCGAAGAATGACGGCGGGTCGTGATACAGCCCGATCACCTCGAACGGCGCGCCGCCGACCAGAATGACTTTGCCGAGCGGGTCGCGCTCATTGAAGAGCTGCTCCGCCATCTTGTCGTTGATGATGATGACGC
>JANNOC010000164.1:0-3446 GCA_031398865.1 Gemmatimonadota bacterium
GTCGCGTTTGCGGTGGTAGATGGCGTTGACCTTCGGGACGTGGGCGTCGTACGCGCCGGACTCGCGCGATCCAGGGAGCGTTGACCGAAGGGGGATGCCTACTTGCTGAACTTGCAACTTCCTGGGGTGGCCATTGGTGCAGTGGCGTGGGCGATCGCCGCACCGGTTCTCGCGCAGAGCGTCTATCCGACGAAACCCGTCCGGCTGATCGTGCCGTTCGCGGCAGGCGGCTCCGGCGATATTCTCAGCCGGTTGTTGGCGCAACGGCTGAGTGCCCAGTACGGTCAGCAATTCATTGTCGAGAACCGGACGGGCTCTGGTGGTCACGTCGGGGCCGAAGCCGCGGCCCGTGCCGCACCTGACGGCTACACGATCGTGTTCGGAACAATCGGCATCCATGCGGCCTACACGATCTACACACGGCTCGGGTACGATCCTGCGCGCGACTTGCAGCCGGTGGCGATGTACGCCTCCGTGCCGTGCGTTCTGATCGTGCACCCGTCGGTGCCGGCGCGCAGCGTGCGCGATTTCGTGGCGCTCGCGAAGAAGAACCCTGGTAGGCTCAATTTCGGTTCGGCTGGAAGCGGCTCGTCCACGCATATGGTGGGCGAGTGGTTCAGGCTGGTCGCGGGTGTGAACCTCACCCATATTCCGTACAAGGGCAGCGCCCCGGCCCTGCAGGATGTCATGGGCGGCCAGATCGAGCTGATGTTCGAGAATCTGCCCACCGCGATCGCACCCATCAAGTCCGCTCGGGTGCGCGCGCTCGGCGTAACCAGCAAGGAGCGCAGTCCAAGCCTTCCGGATCTCGTTACGGTCGCCGAGGCCGGCGTGCCCGGCTACGAGGCGACGGCGTGGTTTACGATCGCCGCGCCCGCGAAGGTGCCGGATGCGATCATCGGCAAGCTCAATGCCGACATGAACGCGTTCCTCAAGGCCCCGGAGATGCAGTCGCGCTGGATCGACATGGGCGTGGTGCCACTGGGCGGCACGGCGGAAGAGGCGCAGAAGTACTTCGTGACGGAGAGAGAGAAGTGGAACAAGGTGATCAATACGGCCGGGATCCGCGTCCTGTGATGCACGCCCACGTCGAACGTGCGGGTCACATCTGCGTCGGCCTCGGACCGGCGCGATGAGTGCTCCCGCCAAATCGCTGATCGTCAAGCGCGAAGGCGCGGTGGGCTGGCTCGTCTTCAACAACCCGGACAAGCACAATGCGATCTCCATGGACATGGCCGAGGCGATCCCCACGATCATGCACGGCTTCGAGCAGGATCCGGCGATCCGAATCGTTGTCCTCACCGGCGCGGGGGAGCGCGCGTTCGCCGCCGGCTCGGACATCTCGGGGTTCGAGCACGTCCGCTCCGATCCGGCTGCCAACCGGCGCTACAACCAGGTCAACGAGAGCTCCTATAACGCCGTCTACAAATGCGTAAAGCCGACGGTCGCGATGATACGCGGCTACTGTATCGGCGGCGGGCTCGACTTCGCCGCGAGCTGCGATGTGCGCATCGCGGCCGATGACGCGAAGTTCGCCATCCCAGCCGGCCGACTCGGGCTCGGCTACGGCCACGAGGGCATCTTGCGGCTCGGCCGCGTGATGGGCTTGATGGGCGCGCGCGACCTGTTCCTTTCGGGCCGCCGTCTGGACGCTGCCGAGGCGTACGCGCGTGGTCTCGTGCACCGCGTTGTGCCGGCGGCTGCGCTCGAGGCTGAGGTGCAGGCCTACGCACAGACCGTTGCGGACAACGCACCGCTCACGCTCGCGGCCCTGAAGCGCGGTTTCCTGGAGTACGAAAAAGCGCCTGGCGAACGCGATTTCGCGCGTATGCAGGCGATGATCGACGCCTGTTTCTCGAGCGAGGACTACCGCGAGGGCCAGCAGGCGTTCGCCGAGAAACGCAGACCTCAGTTCAAGGGACGCTAAGCGCCCGCGCGACTTCAAGCGCCGCGCACGGGTAGATCCACGAGGATGTTGCCTGAGGCATCCACCATTGCGTGCCCGCCGCGCGGCAGGATCAGCGTGGAAGAGGCCTCTTCGACGATCGCCGGCCCGGCGATTCGTGCACCCACGCCGAGGTCATAGCGATCGTAGACCGGCATGTCGACGAACTGTCTTTCGGCTCCGCTCCATGCCGCACGGCGCACCTTGGGCGTGGCGACGTTTGCGCCACCGCCGGCCAGCACGTTCAGGGTGTCCGATACGGCTGCGGCCGATGCGGCGACTCTTATGTTGATGATCTCGACCTCCCCAGCTGGTGGGACGAAGCCGAATACTTTGCGGTAAGCGGTCTCGAATGCGCTGCGGATCGCGTCTTGCGACACAGCGGCGTACGGCCCGGGCGGCAGCGCGGTGACGACCTCGAAGCCCTGTCCCACGAACCGCAGATCGGCTGCGCGCTCCATCGTGACGGTCTGATTGTCGGGCAGCGTGGCCGCGATGACGCCGCGCGCATCGGCTTCGAGCGCCTTGAACCCTGCCTCCAGGGCAGCCCAGTCAAGCGAGCCGAGCCGCCTGGCTACCGTCGCGACACGGTCGATTCGGGCCGGTGCCATCAGCAGGCCGAGCGCCGAGGCCACACCCGCGCTCGGTGGACAGATCAGGCGCTCGATGCCCAGGCGCTGTGCCACTTCGCAGCCGTGCAGCGGCCCGCCGCCGCCGGTGACGAGGAGCGCGAACTCGCCCGCGTGGTGGCCGCGCTCGGCGATATGCACGCGTGCCGCGGCCGCCATGTTCTCATTCACGACGCAGTGTATGCCCCAGGCTAACTCCGCCAGTGGCAGTCCGGTCTGCTGCGCGAGCGGTGCGATGGCCGCCTCGGCCTGTCCGCGATCGATTGCGATAGTGCCACCGGCGAACGTCGCCGGATCGAGATAGCCGAGCAGGAGGTTCGCATCCGTCACCGTCGGCAGCTTTCCGCCGCGGCCATAGCAGGCAGGCCCGGGTGCCGCGCCGGCGCTGTGCGGCCCGACCGTAAGGAGCCCGAGCGTATCGATAGCGGCGATGCTTCCGCCGCCAGCGCCGATTTCGATCAGCTCGATGGTGGAGATGTTGATCGGCAGCCCGCTGCCTTCGGCGAAGCGCTTCTCGCGGCCCGCCTCGAAGGTGTAGGTGATCATCGGGTGGCCGTCGATGACCATGGCCAGCTTGGCGGTGGTGCCTCCCATGTCGAATGCGAGCACATCGGCCGCGTCCGAGCGGGCGCCGAAGTAGCTGCCTGCCAGTGCGCCCGCGGCGGGGCCCGACTCAAGGAGCTGGATTGGCACGCGCTTCGCTTCGTCGAGGTTGGTGAGGCCGCCGTTCGATAGCATCATGAAAAGCGGCGCCGCGATGCCGAGCTTGGCGATCTCGCCGCTCATCAGCTCGAGGTAGCTGTCGGCCAGCGGTTTCACGTAGGCGTTGGCCACGGTCGTCGAGCTTCGCTCGTACTCGCGGATCTGTGGCG